>DATNPP010000689.1:0-13376 GCA_036703175.1 Oscillatoriaceae cyanobacterium | reverse complement strand
CCCCGCACGTCCCTCTCCCTCGCCAGGGAGAGGGGGAGGCTCATGGTTGTGCCGCGAGCAGCGTGAACCGCCCGTTCGGCGGCACGATCGCAAAAGGCCAGGGCGGATCCTCGCTGGTGCCGGCCGGCACGTTGAAGTCCCAGTGCGGCTCGTCGCCCCAGGCCAGGTCGTTCGGGCTCTCGAAGTCCGGATCGTTCACCCACGGCGCGCGCGTGGGCAGGTCCTGCAGGCCGAGGAACGGCCAGTGCACGCCGATCGCGTGCAGGCGATCCAGCAGATCGAGCAGATGCGAGACCGCGTGCGTCGCGTTGGAGTGCGGCCCGGTCATCAAGGCCGTGACGGCGTCGCCGTAGGGCAATACCGCGCCCAGCACGATGCGGAACGCCTTGAGGGCCTGCCAGGCGTTGATGTCCTGATTGCCTGCAAGCGTGCGGCCGTCCAGTTGCAAGCCCGCATCCAGGCGACTGGTCGCCTCGAGGCCTGTGCCCCCGTCGTTCACGACGGACTCGGCCGCAGCTGTGAAGTGCGGGAAGGCGTTGCCGTCGAGCAGGCTCGCGATCGCCGCCGCCAGCTCGTTTTTGGCCTTCTCGCTCAGCGCGATGCCGGCCGTCGCGCGGCAGTGGGGCAGCAAATCGAAGACGGCGAAGCGGGCCAGGGCCTTGCTGTCGGGTGCCGGCGACTGCTGCATGAAGGCCATCGCCTGCGACGAGAGCCCGAGCGGATCGTCCGGTTGCAGCGCGACGAGCAGCTTCTCGAAGGCCAGAACGAGGCGATCGTCCGCCGGCGTCTTGTGCATCGGCCAGGGCACGCCGGCCTGGGTGTAGGCGTCGTAGATCAAGCTGGAGCAGTAGTAGGCGCGATCGCCCGCGAGCTTGTCCGAGAACGTGTAGTTGTAAGGCTTGCCGAGCTGGGAGCGGCTGAAGGCGATCGCGTGTTCGATGGCCGCCGCCTGATTGCCCTCCGGCAACAAGCCGGCCGGGCGCAACAGACGCTCGCTGGGGCCGCTGCGCGCGTAGCCCGCGACGCTGTTCCAGCGCACCCGGCTGCCGGTCGGATCGCCGGGCTGATCCGTCATGCCGGCGGCCTCGAGGAACTGGCCCGGCGGCGCCGGATCGACGCACAGCAGCACATGATCGAACGGCCCGCCCGTGGCGCGCGAGATGAAGCCGCTGGGATCGTTCTCGGTGACGAAGACGACGTCGCCGCGCTTCAAGCCGCGCAGCAGCCGGGCGTAGTCGGCATGCGTGTGCGCGAAACGCGCCGCGGCCAACATGCTGTTCGGATCGCCGAACGCCACGTCGAACGGCCCCGGCTTGCCCTGGCGGTAGAGCGCCTTTGCCGCGTCGAGGCCATCCGCGGCCAGCGTCGCTTTCAGCTGGGGATAGCTGCTCGGCAAAAGGCCTTCAGCCAGCAGTGCGGACTCCTCGGGCGTCAACGCGGCGTCCAGCGCGGTGTAGCCGCCGGAAAGGCGGGCATCCGGCTGAAACAAGGAGCGACCGCAACCGGACAGGGCGAGCAAGCCCGCGAGCGCGGCCGTGCTTCCAATCTGCTGAAACGAGCGACGCATGGCACTCTCCGTTGAAGCAGCGACCCGACCATCGTGTCATGAATAGGCAAAATTCGAGTTAATTTATGGTTAAGGTATTATCGAGTGCCGTCGCGGCAGGGGGGACAAACGGTCTTTACCATTTCTTAAATTCAGATATACTTACAGTTAACCTCATGTCGCCTTTGTAACGCGACAGTAACAACGAGGGGCGAGCATGGCCTGACGTGCCCGACCCTTTCGGAGGAGCCCCATGCGCCGATCGTTCCTGCCTTTCGTCGGTCTTTTTGCCACCACCCTTTTGTTGGCGGCCTGTGGCGTGCATCAAGCGCCGCTGCCCTGGGCGACGGGCGCGAGCGCCTTCGCGACCGAGAGCGCGGTCGCGCACCACTGGGCCAAGATCGAGCTTCTGACCGATTCGTCGCCCGAGTTCCCGACCGAGCACATGCGCCCCAACGGCCGGCAGACCGATCCCGAGATCGTGCAGGCCTTCGGCACGGCCATGCCGCCCTCGCGCGACGCGCTGCTGCACTTCGCCAAGGGCTGGGACACGGGCCACGGCACGCCCGTGCTGCTGGTGCACGGCGCGATGGAAGACGCCACGAGCTCGTGGTTCGATCCGCACGGCCATGAGGGGCTTGCGACCTATCTTGCGGGCAAGGGCTTCCGCGTCTTCGCGATCACCTTCGCACATCGCCACGGCGACAACACCTTGCAGGCCGAGCAGATCGCCAACGCGATCGCCCGCATTCGCGCCGTCACGGGCGCCGCGCAGGTGGACGTCGTGGCGCACAGCAAGGGCTGCGTCGCGGCCCGCGCGCTGGCCTCGGGCATCAAGGCGCCCTGGATGAAGGGCTACCAGCACGACATTCGCCGCCTGGTGCTGATCGCCGGCCCCGAGCTCGGCATCGACTACACCTTCCGGCATTCCAGCGTGAACTTCGCGCTGTTCCCGGAGCACGACCAGACGCTGCTCAACGCCCCGATGAGCTGGACGCGCATGCTCGTGGGCGGCGTGTGGATGGACTCCGGCGCGGACTCGATCGACACCGACCACGGCAACTACTTCCCGGGCCAGTGCCAGCTGCTCGCGCGCTGGGACAAGACGTATCCGCTCTCCGAGACCGAGCAGGACTGGTACACCACCTACTACGGCGGCCAGGGCTTCGTGAGCTTCAGCGAGGGCATCGACAAGGCGATCGCCCAGGGCGGGCATTACATCGACCAGCTGCGCGCCCATCCGCTCGATTCCGGCGTGCAGCTCGCCGTGCTGGCGGGCGACAGCGCGACGATGCCGAACATCCTCAACGAGACCGATGGCCCCTCGGACGGCGTCGTCTTCGTGAAGAGCGCGAGCTATACGGACGACATGACCAAGGGCGGCGCCAAGCTGGTCGAGAAGACGATCATGCACCTGTGCCACATGGATTTGATCATCGACCCGCAGGCGCACAAATGGGTCGCCGACGTGCTGAGCCGTTAGCCTCGTCCTGAAGCCGAACGCCCTGCTCCGAAAGCCCGAGCTTCTGGAGCAGGGCTAAACGTATCCTGGCGGCTAGTCGAAGCCTTCCGTGATGTCGTAGATTCGCCAGTAACCCGAGTTGTCGTTGAGGCCTCCTTGCGAATCGGTGAGCAAAACGCGTGCATCATAATCGCCGAAGGCGCCGCGCGGATCGAGACTGTAGAGGGTATCTCCCGGTTTGACGAGATAGTAGAGAATCGAGCCCGTGTTGTTTTGACTGCCGTATTCGGTGTCGTTGATGGGCCCGTAGCTCTCGATGCCAAGCAATTGCGTGTATGGAGCGTTCCCGTTCTTGGCCGTCGTCTCGCCCGCCACGAAGTCGTCGAACATCGCGACGAGATCGTATCCGAGGTGCTCCGTGCCGACAACGTTGGCCTGCGTGACGCTCGCCGCGCGCGTTTGGCTGCCGTTGCTCAATTGCACCGCGATGTTCGGCATCGGCGCGTCCGGCCCTGTGGGGCCGAGTAAGTACATGAATACATCCCCCAGGCATCCGGGCAGTTGGGTCGCGACGCCGGGCTTGAGCAAGACCATTTGACGACCTTGCTCCGTACGGTATTCGCAAATCACTGCGTTGTAGACGCTGAAATTCCCGCTCGCGGTGGCACTGAGGTCTCCGGCCAGTTGCACGTAGGCCGTTTTGGCAGGATCCCATTGCAACACGAAGTTCGGATCGTTGGCCTGCTCGTCCGTGAAGCTGCCGATGTAGTTGTCCACCGTGAATGTCTTGCTGGTTTGATTCCCGTGGCCGTCGCTGACCGTCACCGTCACTTGGTCGTCCGGTCGCCCCGGATTGATTGGGCTCGGAACTTGATAGTTCACCTGGTCACCGCTGCCCGTCACCGTGCCGCTCGCCGCCGCCCACGAGTAGGTCAAAGCGTCGCCGTCCGGATCGCTGGCCTGGACCGAGAGTGTGCCCGTGTCCGAGATTTTCATCGGGCTCTGCGTAAACCCGGTGATGACCGGGGCCTGGTTCGTCCCGCCACCGGCGGCACCGTAGACCTGAACCTCGAAGACCGAAAAGCGCGCGACGGGGTTGCTGGAACTGTTGAAGAAGTGGATGCGTAAGTACCTGCCGCTGCCTGACACCGGCTTGGTCTCCAGGTTCCAGGTCGTGTTCGTGAGCCTGCCCGATGCAGCCGTCCAGGTCACACCGTCGTTCGAAAGTTCAACTTGGTAGCTTACGCCCGCCGGCAGGGCCCCCGTCTTGATCGCGAGGTGATCGAAGGCGTAGCTCTGACCAAACTGCATGGCCAACCAGGCCTCGGCGTTCTTGTAGCCGCCGTTCGCCCATTGTGTGGACAAGTTGCCGTCCACCGCACGCTGGGGCGTCAGCGTGCTGTAGCTGGAATCGGCCGTCAGGCTGCTCGCATGGAGCTGCACGACGTTCCCGCCGGGCGTCGATGGCAGGGGCGACGGCGTGGGCGTCGGGGAGGGCACCGGCGTGGGAGAAGGCGTCGGCGTCGGGGAGGGCGTCACGCCCGAGCTTCCGTTGACCTCCAGCTCGAAGATCGAGAAGTGGGGCTGGGGGTTGCTCGTGCTGTTGTGCCAAAGAACGCGCACGTAGGCCCCCGTCGTGCCGGCCGGCAAGGTTTTGGTCTCGAGGTTCCAGGTCGTGTTGGACTGGTTGTGCAGCACGGTGTTCCACGAGCTGCCGTCGCCCGAGACCTGCACGTCGTAGCTCGTGCCGGCGGGGCTCGACCCCGTCTTGATGCCGATCGAGCCGAGGCTCGCCGAGGCGGCGAGCTGCACGGCGGCCCAGGCAGTGGCGTTCTTGTAGCCGCCGTTGGCCCATTGGCTCGACAGGTTGCCGTCCGTGATGTTGCTCGCCGGGTAGCCCGACGCGCTGCTGTCGACCGTGACGCCGACGATCGGCAACTCCTCGGTCGCCTGCACGCGGTAGTGATTGTCGGTCGGATAGAGCTCGCCGTCGGCCGGAATGCCGGAGGTGGCGGATGCGGGGCCCGGCGGCTGCGTCGTCGGGACGGGCGCGCCTTGCGGCGTGCCGCAAGCGGCCATCAGGAGGGCAAGGGCGACGCCCAAGCCGAGTCGTTTGCGCATGAGGGCTCCTTCGAGACCGAGCCGTGACGAGGGCAGAGTGAAAGCGCGATCGGACGGAATGCCGGCCTATGCCGACGCTAGCACGCCCCACGCCACGGCGCTTTGGCGGCCTTCACGAAGTCGCATGTGGGAGACGCACCAAGTGTGCCCGTAACGCGCCTGTAACGCGGCCAAGCTAGGCTGAACACACCCAATGAGAGGAGCCGAACCGATGACGACCCAAGCCGCCCCCAGCCCGCTGCCGACGTGGAAGAACCTGTACGACCAGGCCGAGAGCTTCTGGACGAAGCCGCTGCAAGAGCTGCTGGCGACCGAGACCGTCGTCGGCTGGATGGGGCTCACGCGTGAAAGCGTGCTGACCCAACAGCAGGCCTCCCGCGAGATGCTGGAGAAGCACTGGGAGGCCCTGCGGCTGCCGAGCAAGAGCGATCACGCCCGCCTGGCGAGCCAGGTGGTGCAGCTGGAGAACAAGGTCGAGGGGCTCGAAGAGCACCTCGAGGCGATCTCGGCCAAGCTGGATCGCGTGCTGAGCCAGCTCGCAGCGATCGCCCCCGACACGTCCGACAACGAGGGCGGCAAGCGCCGCCAAAAAGCATAAGGAGCAACCCATGACGACCACCACGCAACCCATGACCGGCGAGTTCTTCGAGGCCTGGCGTTCTTCGATGAAGGCCATGACCTGGAGCCAGGACCAGCTCGAGAAGCTGGCTTCGACCTGGATGGAGCAAGGCCGCACCATGCGCCACGACGGCGAGAAGGTGCTCGAGGTGTTGATCTCGCAGGCCAAGACCAACTGCGAGGAGATGCAGCAGAAGGCCGAGCACGGCTTCAAGAGCAGCCTGCAGGCCGTCCCGGGCTGGGATTTGCTGACGCAGAACGACCTGCGCCGTCAGATGGACGAGCTGAACAAGAAGCTCGACGGTTTGGGCGCTCGCTAGCGCATCCGGCGAGCCCCCTCACCCCGTTGGCGCCCCTGGACGGGGCGCCAACATCCCTCTCCCCCGCCGGGGAGAGGGCGGAGTAAATCTGCTTTGGCGACATCTACGTCCTCGGAGGAGCTTATGACCACCACGCCCGACCTGTTCGAATCCTTCCGCCTGGAACTCGAGCGCGCCTGGAAGCGCACCGAAGCCGCCATGGCGCATACGCTCAAGCCGCCAGTGCCGATGGTCGGGCAGACGCCGAAAGACGTCGTCTGGACCAAGAACAAGGCCAAGTTGTACCGCTACCACGCGCAGACCGAGACGCGTCACGCCGTGCCGTTGCTGCTGGTCTACGCGCTGATCAACCGTCCCTACATTCTCGATCTCGCGCCCGGCAACAGCCTGGTCGAGTACCTCGTCGGCCAGGGCTACGACGTGTTCCTGCTCGACTGGGGCACGCCCGGGGAAGAAGACGCCGGCCTCAGCCTCGCGGATTACGTGCTGGACTACATTCCCAAGGCCGCGAAGCAGGTGCTCAAGCACGCGGGCGCCGAGAAGCTCAGTCTGCTCGGCTACTGCCAGGGCGGCACGCTCGCGACGATGTTCGCCGCGACGCATCCCGAGCTGCTCGAGAATCTGATCCTGCTCACCACGCCGATCGACTTCTCGAATGCCGGCCTCTACAGCGCCTGGCTCGATCCGCGCCACTTCAACGTCGATCGCGTCGTGGATGCCTTCAAGCTGGTACCCGCCGAGATGCTCAAGCTGGGCTCGAACCTGCTCAAGCCGATGCAGAACTACTGGGGCCCCTACGTGACGCTTTTCGATCGCCTGGACGACGACGCCTTCGTCGACGGCTGGCTCGTGATGAACCACTGGGTCAACGACGGCATCCCTTTTGCCGGCGAGTCCTACCGCCAGTGGATCAAGGACTTCTACCAGGGCAACAAGCTGATCAAAGGCGAGGTCAAGCTGGCGGGTCGGCCCGTGAAGCTGGAGAACCTCCATTGCGCGCTGTTGAACGTCTACGCCGAGCTCGATCACATCGTGCCGCCCTGCCAGGCAACGCCGGCGCTCGAGCTGGTGTCGAGCACGGACAAGGAGTCGCTCGCGATCAAGGCAGGCCACGTGGGCGTGGTGGCGGGCCGCTCCGCGCGTAAGAACTTCTTCCCGAAGCTCGACGCCTGGTTGTCCAAGCGCTCGAACTAGCCCCAGGAGCCGACGGCCGCCTTCTTACGAGGCGGCCGTTTTCGCTTGCGAGCCGCCCGACCCGTAGATCCGCTTCTCGAGCCAGGTCAACGCCGATCCGATCCGCCGTTGGAACCACGACAAGGGCTTGGCCTCGACGCTGTGGTGCGCCCAATCGTCCTGGATCACGTTGCCGAACGTGTGGGCGGCCGAGGCGTCGTCGATGCTCATGAAGATCTCGCGGTTGTTTTCCACGGCCTGCGACGTGAAGTTCGCCGATCCGATCAGGGTCGTCTTGCCGTCGATCACGGCGAGCTTGCCGTGCAGGTAATCCATGCCGTCGTGCGGCTCGTAGTAGTGCACCGGGATGCCCGCTGCGCGCAGCTTGGCGATCGCCGGCAGATCCGGTGCCACGTCGAGGCCGAGCTTGGTCATCAGCGGGCCGGCCTTCACGGCGTTGGCGTAAAGGGGGATGGCGTTCTTGTCCAGCAGCACGCGCACGTCGACGCCGCGCCGGTGAGCGGCGATGAGCGCGTTCACGTAGTCCGGCTGATCGAGGAAGAGCGCCTCGACGTCGATGCTTTTCTGGGCCTGATCGAACTGCGACACGACCAGCGGCACGATGTTGCGCCGCGTCGCGCTCGATTCGGCCAGGGCGATGCGCGCGTCGCCCTGGGCCGCCGCGGGGGCCGGCGTGGCGAAGTGCTCGCCGCCGGCGATTTCCCAGTCCTCGTTGAACATGCGATTCAGATTCGTCGCGCCGGGGCCCTCCATGCGGACCATGTAGTCGTGCGCCTTGACGCCGGTATCGGACAGGTTCATGCCGCCGGCCACGGCCACCTTGCCGTCGGCCACCACGAGCTTGGCATGATCGATCGCGCGGTGCTGCTTGAGCCAGCCGGCATCCGGGTTCAATCGATCGAGGGGGAACGTGCGCACCTCGATTCCGTGCGCCTTCAGCGCGTTGATGGCGGCCTGGTGATCGTCCGCGCCGACCACGCCGAGCTTCGGATCGAGCAGGACGCGGACGTCGAGGCCGGCCTGCTTGCGCTCGATCAGCGCGTCCGCGATCGCCTGCCCGGTTTTGCCGCCGAACAGGTAGCTTTGAAGCTGCACCGAGTGCTTGGCGTTGCGGATGGTGTCGAGCACCGCCGGCAACACCTGCTGCTTGTCGACCAGCGGCGTCACCCGGTTGCCCGCGCTCATCCGCGGGGGGATATTCTTCGCGGACCGAGAGAGGGCGACGTGATCCGCCGCATAGGCCTGCGTCGCGATCGCCTTCGAAGACGCCGAACGGGCGGCCTCACGTTCGAGCCCGGTATCCATTCCGGCGCGCGCATGGGCCGCTATCCGGGTAGCCAACTTGGAGATCACACCCATGGTTCCGCTCATTTCTCGCGAGGCACGCAGACTGTGTGAGTGCCAAAGCGCTTATCCGGGCCACGCGTGACAGGAGCGAGACAAATGGGCGGTTTCAGATGTAAACGCGAGAAAGGAACCGTTAAATCACGGTTAGGCGACGATGGTCATTCCAGCACCAATCGGTAGCCGCGCCCGTGCACCGTCAGCAAACGGCGCGGTTGCTCCGGTTCAGCTTCGATCGCCTGGCGCAGCTTGACCACGAGGTTGTCCACGCTGCGCGGGTTCACTTCCTGATCGGCGCCCCACACCTCGTCCAGCAGGCGATCGCGGCTGACGATCGCCCCTTTTGCGCCCGCGAGCACGCGCAGCACCTCGAGCGCCCGCGGCGGCAGCTCGAGCGGGCGATCGCCGCGCCGCAGCTCGAGCCGGGCGAAATCGACCGTCACGTCGTCCCATACCAGTGCCGCGGGCGCCTCGGGCGTCTGGGGACGGCTGCGGCGCAGCACGGCCTGAATGCGGCCGAGGAGCTCCAGCAGGCTGAACGGCTTGGTCACGTAGTCGTCCACGCCCAGCTCGAAGCCCAGCACGCGATCCAACTCGGCGCCCTTGGCCGTGAGCATCACGACGGGCGTGGCGATCGCCTCGCCGCGCAACGTGCGCAGCACGTCGAAGCCGCTCATGCCGGGCAGCATCACGTCGAGCAGGATCAAATCGGCCTGGGCCTCGCGCGCCTTGATGAGCCCCGAGGGGCCGGTGCTCGCGCTCAGGACCTCGTAGCCCTTGGCCGTGAGCAGATCGGTCAACCCCTGCAGAACGGTCGCCTCGTCCTCGATCACCAGTATGCGCGCGCTCATGCGGTCTTCCTCGTCTGCGGCAGCAACAACCGAAAAGTCGCACCGGCGCCGGGGTGGCTCACTAGCTCTACTTTCCCACGGTGGGCCTTGGCGTATTCCATCACGAGGGCCAATCCGAGGCCGGTTCCCGATGCCTGGCGCGTGAGCTCGTCGCCCATGCGATAGAACGGCTTGAAGATCCGGTGCCGCTCACGCTTCGGAATGCCGGGGCCGAAGTCGCGCACGCTGATCACGAGCTCGGAATCCTCCATTTCGGCGATCAGCCGGACGCCCCGGTCACTCGGCGCATACTTGAGCGCGTTGGAGAGCAGATTGACGATCGCCTGCGTCACCGCGTCGCGATCCAAGCTCGCCTGGAGCCCGTCCGGGCATTCGATCGCGATCGTCATCCCCGTGCGCTCCAGGGGGCCACGCAGCGCCGTGACGGCTTCTTCCAGCAGTTCACGGACGTCCGTCTCCTCGAAACGGTACGCGCGGCGCCTGCCGCTGATCTTGGCGAAGTCCAGCACGTTTTCGATCAAGCGCGTCAGGCGATCGCACTCTTGCGTGATCGTCTTCAGGTAATCCTGGCGCTTCTCGGCCTGCTCCACCACGCCCTGCTCCAGCATCTCGGCGTACAGCTTGATCGTCGTGAGCGGGGTGCGCATCTCGTGCGAGACGGCCGAGACGAAGTTGGACTTGGCGAGGGCGATCGTCTGATCGCCCAGCACCGTCCGTAGTGACTGCCCGACGGCCAGCACTCCGAGGATCAGGCAGAGGCCGAGCGCCCCTAGCCGAACGGCGAAAGTGCGATCCGCGGTCGCGCGCATGTCGTCGTCGCCGTGTCCGGTCGGCTCGATGGCGAAGGCATCGCCGAGAACACCCGGCGCCTGGACTTCCCACCAGGAGCCTCGGAATTCCGTCATCTCGGACGTGACGCCCAGACCTGCCGCCGCCAACAGGCGGTTGCCTTCCGCGTCGACGGCCTCACGGCTGACGAAGTAGCCCATGTAGCCATGCCGTGGATCGCCGCGCTGGAAAGCGACGTTTCCGGCTGTCGTGACGTGAGCTCGGAGGCGGGAACGCGTCAAGACGAGAGGGGTGCCGTCGAGAATCGCGCGGATCAGGCGATCGTGCGCGACTTGCGGCGAGGTCTTGCCGAACTCGGCGCGCTTGAAGCGCCAGATGTAAGTGTTGCCGTAGTAGACAGGATGCCACACCATGAGATCCTGCTGAAAGGCATCGATCCCCTTCGGCGTGCGAGTCGCCACGTACAAGGTCCTGTCAGGGCTCAGAAAGTAAGCCGTTCCGACGTAGCGGTAGCTCAACATCCGCGCGAGCGTGGCTTGAGGTTTCCCTTGGGGCAAGGCGAGGTCGGCCGGCGGAATGTGGGCTTTGAAGTCGGCCAAAAGCGCTTGCGCCACGGGGCGTACCGAAGCGGCAAACCTGGGCATGCCCTCGTAGCGCACGCTGAAGTCTCCGCCGGCGCGCCCGTATATGATGTACAGGTAGGCGTAGCCGGCCGTGATGCTGAAGACGCCGAGGGTGAACAAGACGGAACACGTGAATCGCACGAGCCAGGGAAATCGCATCTCGCCTTCCTTTCGCTGGGTGGTTGGAGCCAATCCTAGCGCCTCGCGAGCCCCCGTTGTGTCAGGGCTCGGTCCTGAAGTTGTCATGCGCTTGTCATCAGCTGCTTGAACCCGAGCCGCCGCGGCTCTATGATAAGGAGGCGACCGTACCATGAGGACGCCCCATCGTGACCTTGTTCGGCGAAGCCCTCATCACGCGCACGAAGTTTCTCGCGCCGCGCCCCAAGCGTACGTTCTTGTCTCGCCCGCGCCTCGAGCGCTTGCTGGACGAGGCCGCCACGCTGCCGCTCACGGCCGTCGTCGGCGCTACGGGCTACGGCAAGAGTTCGCTGTTGGCCGGTTACATGGCAGCCACGGATCGGCCCGGCTGGTGGTACGAGCTTTCCGAGCGCGACGCCGATCCGCAGCTCTTCGCCTTGCACCTGGCGCATTTGTGCCATCGCGCCCATCCCGGCGTGGCCGATCGCGCGTTGGGACTGCTCGCGCTGCCGGGCGGCGCCGCCAAGCATGGATTGGCCGCCATGGAGGCGCTCGCCGATGCGTTGCTCGATCGGCTGGAGACCGAGACCTGGCTGGTGCTGGACGATTTCCATCTGTTGCACGGCAGCGAGGCGATCGCCCTCGTCAATCACCTGCTGCAACACGCGCCGCCGCGTCTGCACCTGGTCCTCGCTTCGCGCCAGCGCCCCGAGCTGCCGGATCTCGCGCGCCTGTGTCTCGAAGGCGACGCGCTGCTCATCGACCAAGCGGCGCTGGCTTTCGATCCTGAAGAGATCCGCGCGCTGCTTTGCGGCGTCTACGGCGCCGATTTGCCGGCCGAACGTCTCGAGCGTTTGATGGCCGAGACCGAGGGCTGGCCGATGGCCTTGCAATTGGCCGCACGTCGCTTGCTCGAAGATCCCAAAGCAGAGCTTGCCGCCGGCGGCTCGCGGCGGGATCTCTTCGACTACATGGCCCGTGAGCTGCTGGCCCACCTGACGAACGACGCGCGCGATTTCATGCTCGCGACCGCGCCGCTGGCCAGGCTGGAGCCGGAGGTGTGCGATGCGCTCACGGGGGGCTCGGATGCGAGCGGGCGCTTGCGCGCTTTGAACGATCAGGGGCTGCTTCTGATTCCGCTGGAAGACGGCGCCTACCGTCACCATCACTTGTTCCGCGAGTTTCTCCTTGAACGCTTGGCCGAACAGGGGCGGCTGACCGAGGCGCATCGCGCAGCGGCGCGCGTCTGGTTGGCGCGGGGGGAAGCGGAGGCGGCGATCGAGCATCTGCTCGCGGCCGGCGATCGCGAGCCGGCCGCGGAATTGCTCGCGCACATCGCGCCGGCGTTGGTCGACCAGGGCCGCTATGCGCGCCTCACGCAATGGCTCGACGCCTTGCCGAAGGAATTGCTGTCGCGCGCTCCCGCACTCGCGATCTGCCAGGGCGACGCCTGCCGCCTCGCCTCGCGGTACGACGAGGCGATCGCCTGGTACGACCGCGCCGAGCAAGGTTATGCGGATTCGCCGGCCGGTCGCAGTCGCGCGCTCGCGGGCAAGGCGCTGGTCTACCTCGACACGGTCCGCCCCGCGCAGGCGCAGGCGCTGCTGGAGGCGGCGATCGCCGCCGGCCCCGAAGGCCGTGCGCGCGCCGAGTTGCTCGTGCTGCTGGCCGAAAACAAGCTCAACCAGGGCGAGGCCCAATCGGCCGAGGCGCTCTTCGCCGAGGCCCGGGCCGAACTGCCTGAATCGGCCGAGCATCAGGCGCGTGTTTTTCTGCGCACCGGCCGACTCGAAGAGGCGCGCCGCGCGCTGGTGCGCGCGCCCGAGCCGGGCGCGCCGCGTGCCCACCGTGAGGCGGCCCTGGTGCTGGCGCTGATCGAGGCGCTCGTCGGCGAGCCGGATAAGGCCCGCGAGTGGGCGCTTGCGGGCCTCGCCCGTGCCCGGCGCCAGGCTTCGCCATCGACCGAGGCGATCGCGCTCATGCGCCTGGGGCACGCCTCCCTCGTCGCAGGCGATCCGGCCGCCGCGTCGCACTACGCGGAGGCGCTCGCGCTGGCGCAAACCGTCGGCGTGGCGCGCCTTGAAGCCGAACCGCGCATGGGGCTCGCGCTGGTGGCCGCGCGTGCGGGGCGATTGGACGAAGCCGGCGCGCAGATCGATCAGGCGCTCGAGACGACGCTCGCCACGGGCGACGCCTGGCTTGCGGCGATGCTCTCGTTGGCGATCGGCGGGGCTCTCGCCGCGCATGGCGATCCGCGCGCCGAGGCGCGCCTGCGCGCGGCCAAAGAAGCCTATGAGCGCTGTGGCGATCCCCTCGGCGTCGCGCTCGCGACGCTCGGGGCCGCACGGGTGGCGCTGGCGCTCGGCGAGC
>DATNPP010000688.1:0-4975 GCA_036703175.1 Oscillatoriaceae cyanobacterium | reverse complement strand
CACGGCGAGCAGGGCTACGTCTTCTTCGGCGAGGGCGAGGCGTGCCGGGCGAGCCTCGACCGCAACGGCCAGCCGGTCAGCGAGATTCAGGTGAGCCGCAGCGTGATCGCGCGCGTCGTGCGCGATCGCAAGCCGGTCGCGATTCTCGACATCGGCCAGGACGAGGAGCTGCAGCAAAAGGCCAGTTTGATGATCCGCAACGTGCGCTCGGTGATGTGCGTGCCGCTGCTGCTCGACGACCACCTGGTCGGTCTGATCTACATCAGCTCGCCCACCGCCAACAAGACCTTCACGCGCCACGATCTGGACCTCATGAGCGCCATCTCGGCCCAGGTGGCCCTGGCGCTCGAAAACGCCCAGGCCTACGAGACCATCAAGGAGCTGAACGCCGGGCTGGAGCAGAAGGTCAAGGAGCGCACCGAGGACCTCGAGCGCGCGCTGCACGAACTGACCGACACGCAGGCCCAGCTCGTCGAGACCGAAAAGCTCGCCACGGTCGGCACGCTGGCGGGCGGCGTGGCGCACGAGATCAACAATCCGCTCGGCGCGATTCTCACCAACGCCCAGTTGCTCAAGCTCGACATCGACGATCCGGAGCAGCGCGACAGCCTCGATTTGATCGAAGAAGGCGCGCGCCGCTGCAAGGAGATCGTCGCGGCCCTGTTGCGCTATTCGCGCGGCGTGGAGTCCAACGCCCAGCCCGTCAATCTGCGCGCCGCCCTGGACGACGTGCTCGCGGCGCTCGAACCGCGCGTGCACGAATCCGGCGCCACCCTCGAGCTCGCGCTCGAGCGCGTGCCGCTCGTGCTGGGCGATCTGCCGGAATTCCGCCAGCTGCTCACGCATCTGCTCAACAACGCCCTCGACGCGCTCGCGGATTGCGCCGACGGCGAGCGGCGCCTGGCGCTCGCGTTGAAAACCGAGCCGGGCAGCGTCAGCTTTGCCGTCACGGACAACGGGCCCGGCATGGCGCCGGAGATCGTCAAGCGCATCTTCGATCCGTTCTTCACCACGAAGAAAGTCGGCTCCGGCACCGGCCTCGGATTGTCCGTCTGTCAACGGATCGTCGAGAAGTACAGCGGGCGGCTGCTCGTGCGCACGGCCCCTGGCGAGGGGGCGACCTTCACGTTGCTGTTGCCGTCGCCGGAACAGCCCACCTGAGCCTCCAGTTTTGCGGGCGATCGCCGATAAATACACTGGGAAATACGACGTGCCGAAGCTTCTTCCACTCCTTTTGACGTTCGCCTTCGCGGTGGCGACCCTGCCGCTCGACGCGCGGGCCGCCACCGTCGACGCCAAGCCGCGCATCGCGATCTCGCTCGCGGGCGGCGCCCAGTTCGCGCGCGCCGTGCAGAAACACCTGCTCGACACGCACCGTTTCGACGTGGTGATGCAAGGCGACATCGGCGAGCTGCTCGCCGAGCGACACATCAAGCTGGACGACAGCATCAGCGTGCAAGACAGCCTGCGCGCCCGCGCCGCGACGAACGTCGACATGGTGCTCGACGGGCGCGCCAAGGACATGAGCGGCAATCTACGAATCACCTCGCGTCTGTTCGATCTGCGCACCGGCGAGTACAGCCGCGATCTGGCGCTGATGGGCGACGACAAGGACCTCGACACACTCGCCGGGCAGCTCGCCAACTTCGTGCGCCAGAGCGTGCCGATTCGCTGCCTGGTGCGCGCCGTCAACGACGATCAGATCGTCATGGACCTCGGCGCCATGGACGGCGTGACGGCCGGCAGCGTGTACCGCATCTACCGCGACGCGCACGACGTGCAGCCGGTCTACGCCGGCACCATTCAAGTCACCTCCGTGCAGCCGTTCGCCGCCGTGGGCGAGCAGGACGACGTGGTCAAAGGCGTGACGCCCCAGGTCGGCGACGCGCTCGTCGAGGAAACCAGCGGATTGTTGCTGAATCCGTAAAAATTCTTCTTTCTCGCCTGTGAACACCGGCGGAGCCGCGTGCTAAAATCGCCGCGAGCGAAGGCGAAAGGGGGCCACGGTGGCGAACGATTTCCGCATCGAGAGCGATTCCCTCGGCGAGCGCGAGCTGCCTGCGGAGGCCTACTACGGCATTCAGACCCAGCGGGCCCGCGAGAACTTCCCGATCAGCGGGCTCACGCTGCCGGAAGCGATGATTCGGGCGATCGCGGCCGTCAAGATCGCCGCCGCCCGCGTCAACTGCCAGTTAGGCGAGCTCGACGAGCAACGCGCCGAGGCGATCATCCGGGCCGCCTCCGAGGTGCGCGACGGCCTGTTCAACGATTCGTTCGTAGTCGACGCCTTTCAGGCGGGCGCCGGCACGAGCTTCCACATGAACGCCAACGAGGTGATCGCCAATCGCGCCAACGAGCTGTTGGGCGCGAAAAAAGGCGATTACTCGCGTGTGCATCCCAACGACCACGTGAACATGGGCCAATCGACCAACGACGTCTTTCCGACCGCCATGCGGCTCGCCGCGCTGGACCTTCTGCCCGACCTGCTCGCGGCCTTCGACGAATTGGCCGCGGCCCTGGACGAGAAGGCCAAGGCCTTCGAGAACGTCATCAAGTCCGGCCGCACCCATCTGCAAGACGCCGTGCCCATCACGCTCGGCCAGGAATTCGGCGGTTACGCGCAGGCGGTCTTTCAGGCGCGAAGGCGCATCGCGCGCACGGAAGAAGCGCTGCTCGAGCTCGGCATCGGCGGCAGCGCCGCCGGCACGGGGCTCAACACGCTGCCTGAGTACCGCGAGCGAGTCGTCCAGCAGCTCGCCCAGCTCACCGGCTTGCCGCTCCTCTCGTCGGGCAACCTCTTCGAGGCCATGCAGAGCCTGGCGCCTTTTGCGGACACCTCGGCGGCCCTGCGCAACGCCGCGCTTGAGTTGAGTCGCATCGCGAACGACTTCCGGCTGCTGGCCTCGGGCCCCCGCACGGGCTTCGACGAACTCAAACTGCCGGCCGTCCAGCCCGGCAGCTCGATCATGCCCGGCAAGATCAATCCGAGCATGGCCGAGATGCTGAACCAGGTCTGCTTCCAGGTGCTCGGCAAGGACGCCACGATCGCCTTCGCCACCCAGGCCGGGCAACTCGAGCTGAACGTGATGATGCCGGTGGTGGCCTTCAATTTGCTCGGCGGAATGCTGTTGCTCACCAACGCCCTGGTGGCCTTCACGCTGCGCTGCGTGCGCGGCGTCGAGGCCAACGTCGAGGCCGCCCACACCCACGCCATGCGCTCGCTGGGCCTCGCCACGGCGCTCAACCCGCTGATCGGCTACCGTGCCGCCGCCGAGGTCGTGAAACAAGCCGTTCGCGAGGGCCGCGCGATCCCCGACGTCGTGGTCGAACGCCGGCTCATGAATCCGGAGGAAGCCCGGCGCGCCTTCTCGCCTGAAACGCTGACGCGCCCCGGCCGGCTCGAGGCCAAGCCGGGCGAGTTCGCCGCGAGCGAGCCGACCGGCTACGAGTGGGTCCGGGATCCGGAGCTGTTGAAAGAGTGCGACACGCAACCGGGCGAGTGGGATCTTCCGCCGTGAATGGCGAGGGCCGGCGCATCGGAATGCGCCGGCCCTCGTCTTAAGAGAATGGGTTTTAAAACCCGAGCGCCGCGAGCGTCTCAGGCGTGGCCTCACCGTCGGGATACAGGCCGTTGCGGTACTGGAAGTGGCCGACGGCCTCCTTGGTGAGCTGGCCGTAGTGGCCGTCCCAGTGGCCGAAGTAGAAGCCGCGCTCGTAGAGGCGCTTCTGCAGCATGCCGATCGTCAGCACGGGCTTCTCGGACGAGGTCTCGATCGTCACGTTCTGGACGCTCGGGGCCTCGATCGCCGCGACGGTCTCGCTCGTCGTGATCGTCGTGGTGAGCGTCGGCGCGCTCGTGGCGATCGCCGGCGCCGCGAGCTCGGCGGGCAAGGTCTCGACCGCCTGAGCGATCGGCTCGGCAGCCACGTGAGCGGC
The DNA here is from genome assembly GCA_036703175.1 of Oscillatoriaceae cyanobacterium. Lineage (GTDB taxonomy): Bacteria > Cyanobacteriota > Sericytochromatia > S15B-MN24 > JAQBPE01 > DATNPP01. The sequence goes on along the minus strand of DATNPP010000688.1, from coordinate 1,039 downwards.
CTTGGCCGTCGACTTCTTGGCCTTCGTGGTCTGGGTCTTGGCAGCGGGCTTGCTGGTCTTTTGCTTGGTCGTCATGGGGAAAACCTCCCTTTGGCTATGGTCAAGGACCGATTCGGATACGTCGTGAGTTTCCTGTCGGAAACGAACCTTATGTTAGGACTTCTTTTTTCCGATCGGTGTGATCGCTGCACGGGCGGCGCGCGGCGATCGGGCCGATGCCCCTCGCGGTGAGGCATGCGCTATTTTCAATTCCGCTCCGACGCTCTAGAATGAGGTGCTTGAATGCAACCACAGCAGAAGCCGCGCCGCGGCTGACCTTGAGCGAAAGGATCGGTCATGAAGTTTTTTCTGGACACCGCCAACATCGATGAGATTCGTCAGGCCGTGCAATGGGGCCAGGTGGACGGCGTCACCACCAATCCGTCGCTGGTGGCGAAAGAGGGCCGCGACTTCAAGCAGGTCGTGCTCGAAATCTGCAGCCTGACGGATGGCCCGGTGAGCGCCGAAGTCGTCGCGACCGACACCGAGGGCATGCTCAAGGAGGCCCACGAGTTCGCGAAGTGGGCGCCCAACGTCGTCATCAAAGTCCCGATGACGGAGAACGGCCTGCGCGCCGTGCGCCAGCTCAGCGACGAGGGCATCAAGACCAACGTCACGCTGATCTTCTCGGCCAATCAGGCGCTGTTGGCCGCCCGCGCCGGCGCGACCTACGTGAGCCCGTTCGTCGGCCGCCTCGACGACGTCGGCCAGGACGGCATGGTGCTGATCGAGGAGATCCTCGACATCTACGGCAACTACGGCTACGAGACGCAGGTGCTCGTCGCGAGCGTGCGGCATCCGATCCACGTCACGCAGGCGGCCCGCCTCGGCGCGCACGTGGCGACCATGCCGTTCAAGGTGCTGCAGCAGCTTTTCAAGCACCCGCTCACGGACATCGGCCTCGAGAAGTTCCTGGCGGACTGGGAAAAGACCCGCGCGCTCGCCAAGTAGCCTCTCGATCCACATGGCCCCGAAGGCGAAGCCTTCGGGGTTATGTTAT
>DATNPP010000683.1:0-7961 GCA_036703175.1 Oscillatoriaceae cyanobacterium | reverse complement strand
GCACGTCCGAATCGTGCGTGCGGACGGCAGCGTGCGTTTCAGTCGCTCGCGCTCGGAAAGCGTTTTCCAAGACGGCCAACTGGTGCGCATCTTCGGCGTGCTGCAAGACGTCACCGAGCTGAAACAAGCGCTCGAAGAGGTCGCGCAGCGCACCGCCGAGCTCGAGCGCGCCCAGCAGCTCAACGCCCTCAAGAACAACTTCGTCAACTCCGTCTCGCACGAGTTGCGCACGCCGCTGACCAGCATTCTGGGCTACGCCGAGTTCCTCGAAGACGAGGTCGCCGGGCCGATCACCGAGGGCCAGCGCGAGTTCGTGCACGAGATCGTCTCGGGCGCCCGCCGCCTCGAGCATCTGGTGGACGATCTGCTGGACTTCGCGCGCATCGACGCGGGCACCTTCAAGCTGCGCCCGATCGAATCGAACTTTGTGGCCAAGATCCGCGAGATCGTCGCGAGCCTCGCGCCACAGGCGATCGCCGGCCGGTTGCAGCTCGAGGTCGACGCGCCGGAAACCCTCATGGTGCGCATGGATCCCCAGCGCGTCGGCCAGGTGCTGCTCAATCTGCTCACCAACGCGGTCAAGTTCACGGCGGCCGGCGGCAACATTCACGTGAGCGCCCGGGTGGAGGGCGATCGCCTGCTGTGCGAGGTGCAGGACACCGGCGAGGGCATCGCCCCCGAGCAGCTCGACAAGCTGTTTTTGCGTTTCAGCCAGCTGCCGAGTGGCGCACGCCGCGGCGGTGCCGGGCTGGGGCTCTCGATCTCGAAGACGCTCGTCGAGATGCATGGCGGCACGATCGGCGTGCGCTCGGCGCTGGGACACGGTTCGACTTTTGGGTTCACGCTGCCGATCGGCGGGCCCGCGTAGCGCGTGCGAACGCCTGGACCGAAGGGCCGAAAGGTGCTAATTTAGGGCAGTTGATCCCGTTCCGAGAGGTCCATCCATGAGCATGATGCGGAAGGCCTTGTTGACGCTGGCCGACAACAAGGCGATGTACAAGATGATCGTCGGCAACGACCTGACCCGCGGCCTCACGCGCCGTTTCGTCGCCGGCGAGGCGCTGGACGAGGCGATCGGCGCCATGCGCGAGCTGAACACGCAGGGCATCAAGGGGAGCCTGGATCTGCTCGGCGAGAACGTCTACACCGTCGACGAGGCGCGCGCGGCCGGCAAGGCCTACGAGCAGATCCTCGATCGCATCGCCGAAACGGGCTTGGACACCAACGTCTCGCTGAAGCTGACGCAGATGGGGCTCGATCTCGGCGAGGATCTCTGCCGCGAAATCACGGGCGGCGTGATCGCGAAGGCGAAGCAGTACGGCAACTTCGTGCGCATCGACATGGAAGGCAGCCCCTACACGCAGCGCACGCTGGACCTCTTCAAGCGCCTCTTCGCCGAGTACGGCACCACCGTGGGCATCGTGCTGCAGGCCTACTTGTACCGCACCGCCGACGACGTCGAGGACATGATCAAGCTGGGCGCCCGCGTGCGCCTGTGCAAGGGCGCGTACCTGGAGCCCGCGGGGATCGCCTATCCGAACAAGGCCGACGTGGACGCGAACTACTTGCGCTGCATGAAGCGCTTGCTGAAAGAGGGCTTCTACCCGGGCCTCGCGACGCACGACGCGGCGATCATCCAGGCCGCCAAGAACTACGCCGGCGCCGAAGAAATCAGCAAGGAGCGCTTCGAGTTCCAGATGCTCTACGGCATTCGGCGGGACCTGCAGGAGCAGCTGGTCAAAGAAGGCTACAACATGCGCTGCTACGTGCCCTACGGCGCGCAATGGTATCCGTACTTCATGCGCCGGCTGGCCGAGCGCCCCGCGAACGTCTGGTTCATCCTCAACAACGCGGTCAAGAAATAGAAAAGCGGGGGATGGAATCCATCCCCCGCTTTCGATTGAATCAGGCCGACTTGCCGCGCTTGGTCGCGGGCTTGGCCGCCGCTTTCTCGGCCGGCTTCTCCGCCGCCTGCAGCTGGCCCGCGTCGCGCAAGCGCTTGTAGGTCTGCGGATTGAGGTTCTCCGTCACGCCCTTGGCCTGCTGGCCTTCTTTCCAGGCCTTGAACTCCTCGCGCCCCACACCGGCCGGCCAGCCGATGTTCGGATTGCCGCCGCGACGGCGCTTGCGCTTGGGGGCGGCTTCGACCGGCGTGAATTGCTGGTTGTAGACCGCGATGATCTCGCCCCAGATACGGGGAATATCTTCAGCCTTGCTCTCCGGCTTCTTGATCAGTTCCGCAAGAATTTCGAGGGCTTTTTCTTCGGCGATGGGCATCATATCCTCCTTGTCTGCGGCTATTATGCCATATTCGATCCACTTGTAAATCCTTTTACGGCTGTAATTTTGAATTGATTGATACAATTACGCCGGTGAAAATTCAATGCAGATAGTTGCCCCGGCGCGAACCACTCCTGAAGAGCGGCTGATGACGTGCTTTCCAACAGAAGGCCCGCACGTCGACACACTCCGCAACGTCCATTTACATTGCTTCATAATGATGCTAAATTATGGCTCGCTTTTCTGCTTGGGAGGCGACCATGCAAATCGACAATCGCGTTCCGCCGTTGCCACGGCTGGAACCGCGCACGCAGCAACTGATCCTGTCCTACTTCGTCTCCGCCACCAGTTGGTTGGTCCTCGGCACGCTCATCGGGCTGCTGATGTCCGTGAAAATGCCCTTTCCCGACTTTCTCGGCGGCACCGGCTGGATCTCGTTCGGCCGGCTGCGCCCGGTGCACACGAACATGCTCTTCTGGGGCTGGGCTTCGACGGCGCTGGTGGGCCTCGCGCTCTACGTCGTGCCGCGCGTCAGCCGCGCGCAGCTCTACCGGCCCGAGCTCGCCCGTTGGGGCTTGTGGATCTGGAACTTCACGGTGGCCTGGGGCAGCGTGGTGCTGCTCGCGGGCCAGAACAACGGCGATCTCGAGTATCGCGAGTATCCGTGGTACGTCTCGCTGCCGTTCGCGGCCTTCGTCGTGCTCGCGGCGATCGCGCTGATCGGCACGGTGGCGCGCCGTCACGAGAAGGAGATCTACATCTCCAGCATCTACATCGGCGCCGGCTTTCTGTGGACGATCGTGCTCTGGGCGATGGCCTACCAGCCCTTTTTGCAAAACGGCGCCGGCGGCATCGTCGTGCAGGGCTATTACATGCACTCGGGCGTCGGCGTCTGGTTCACGCCGTTGGCCCTGGGCTCGATTTACTACTTTCTGCCGCGCTTGCTCAACAAGCCGGTTTATTCGTACGCGCTGGGACTTCTGGGATTTTGGACCCTCGCGCTGTACTACCCGACGATCGGCGTCCACCACTTCCTGTTCGCGCCGATCCCCTGGTGGCTGCAGACCGTCGCCGTGCTCTTCTCCGTCGGCATGATGCTGCCGGTCTGGTCCGCCACGGGCAATCTGCTGCTCACCTGCCGCGGCGAGGGCGGCATCATCGCGCGCAGTTATCCGCTGCTCTTCATGGTCGTGGGCATCACGATCTACGGCCTGGGCTCCTTGCAAGGCACGCTTCAGGCGTTGCGCAGCGTCAACATCGTCACCCACTTCACGGATTGGACCGTGGCGCACGCGCACCTGATGATGTACGGCTTCGTCTCGTACCTGGCCTGGGGCGGCATCTACGCGCTCGCCCCGCGCCTCACGGGCCATGAGCCGAAACGCTTCTGGGTCGGCATGCACTTCTGGCTCGCGACGGTCGGCATCTTCATCTACTTCACGTTCCTGACCATCGGCGGCGCCATTCGCGGCGTGGCCCTCGTGAACGGCATTCCCTTCGTCCAGTCGATCACCTACGAGTATCCCTACTGGATCGCGCGCATCGTCGGCGGCATGCTGATGTTCCTGTCGCACGTCGTCTTCGCCTTCAACGTGGCCGCGATGCGCCCGAGCAACGCCGGCCGCGTCGAGCTCGCGGAGGAAGCCGCATGAACTACGAGCGCTTTTTCGCCTTCCACAACAGCGCGGCGCGCATCTACGTGTCGGCGGCTTTGCTATTCGTCGTGCTCACGATTCTGACGGCCGTCATACCGGCGATCGAGGCCAACGCCACGCCGCCCAGCAATCGCGTGAAGCCTTACACACCGCTCGCCGAGGAGGGCCGCGCGCTCTACATCGGCGAAGGCTGCGGCTACTGCCACACGCAGCAGGTGCGCCCGCTGCCGGGCGACAAGATCTTCGGGCCGCCCTCGCTCGCGGGCGATTACGCCTACGACAAGCCCATGATCGCGGGCACCGAGCGCACCGGGCCGGACCTCTCGAACGTGGGCGCGCGCCAGCCGAACGACACCTGGCATCTGATCCACCTCTGGAACCCGCGCGCCGTGGTGCCGAACTCGGTGATGCCCAGCTACAGCTGGTACTTCGTGATCAAGGACCACGCCGATCCCGGCGACACCGTCGTGCCCGTGCCGACCGGCTACGGCCCGAGCGGCAAGGTCGTCGTGGCCACGCATCAGGCGATGGCGCTGGTGGCCTACCTCAAGTCGCTCAATCGCACGGGGCCGGCCCCCGCCCAGCAAGCGTTGGGAGGCGGCGCGCTCAGCACCGGGGAGTCCGAACAACTGGGCGCCAAGGTCTACGCCGCCAACTGCGCCACCTGCCACCAGACGACCGGACGCGGCGTGGCGGGGGTTTTTCCGCCGCTGGACGGCGATCCGATCGTCGCCGCGACCGATGCGAGCGCCATGGTCTCGACCGTGCTCCACGGCACGCAAAACCGCGTGATCGGCGGCGTGAAGTACCCGGGCCAGATGCCGGCCTTCAAGAACGTCCTGACCCCAGCGGAGATCGCGGCCGTCACCACCTTCGTGCGCGAGAGCTGGCGCAATCACGCACCGGACGTCACGACCGAGCAGGTCATCAAGGAGGCGTCGAAGTGAGCGGCATGGAAGCGGCGCCGCACGGCATGCTGGAGTGGGCGATCGCGATCGCCGGCGGCGCCCTCATGCTCGCCACGCTCTACTGGGGCGTGCGCATGACGATCGATCCGCGCGAGGACGCGCCGGCCAAGTACCTGGCCCTGGACGAGGAGGTGTGAGATGGCCGACGCGCGCGAGCCCGGCACGCCCTGGGTCGAGGTCTACCTCGACGACGCCACGACGCCTTTGGCCGCTTTCCGCCCGCCGCAGACCTTTCAGCTCGACACCACGGCGCTGACCGACGGCGAACACGTGCTGCGCGTCGAGGCGACGGACGTGACGGGCCACAAGAGCATCGAGCGGCGTGCCTTCCGCGTACGCAACGGCCCGGGCATCGCCATTTCCGGATTGCGGGCGGGCGAGACGATCAAGGGCAGTCTGCCGATCCTGATCAACGCCTACGCCTTCGAGAAGGTGCGCCACTTCGAGGTGAAGCGCGCCGAGACGCCCGTGCCGATTCCCTGGCTCTACGGGGTCGGCGTGCTGGCCTTCGTCGCGTGGGGGCTCTGGTATTTGATCGAGACCTGGAGCCCGCCGATGATGGCCACGGCCGCGGCGAGCGCCGCGCCGGCAACGGGGGCGGGCGCGAGCCTTTTTGCCGCCAACTGCGCGGCCTGCCACCAATCGGGCGGCACGGGCGTGCCGGGGGTGTTTCCGGCGCTCAAGGACAATCCGGTCGTCAACGCCGCGGATTCCAGCGGCATGCTGATCGTGATGCTCAACGGCCTGCAAGGCCAGGCGATCAACGGCGTCACCTACTCCGGCCAGATGCCCGCGTTCAAGTCGCAACTCGACGACGCGGCGATCGCGGCGATCGCCACCTACGTACGCGGCAGCTGGGGCAACCACGGCGGCCCGGTGACCGCCGCCCAGGTGGCCGCCCAGCGGCACTGAGGCGCCTTTCGATCGCCGGGCGCGCGCCTGGCGGGCGATCGCGGAAATCCCGGCCGATCGACGACCATACGCTTGACCTGAATCCCATCCAGGGGTGAGAGCGTTGTCGACCTCACGCCTTCCGTCTAGTGTAGGGCCACAACCGGCCCTGCTGCTGGGCTTGCTTCCAGCAGCCGCTTGCGGCCGGCGCATGAGGAGGAAATCGGTTATGAGATCGCTTCGATTCGCCATCGGGCTGGCGGCGACCAGTCTGGTCGCAGGCTTATGGGCCTGCAGCCAATCGCCGTCGCCCACCCAGAGCGCGCCACAGGGGATGTCCCAAACGGCTGAGCGGTCCGTTCTGGAGTTCGGCGCGCCGAATCCCAAAGGCTTCACTTTCGATACGGTCGCGGCGCAATTGCCCAAGCGCATCGCGGCGGCCGAGGCTGCGCGGCTGCTGGTGCGCCTCGACCTTTCGCATGTGGCGCAAACAACCCCGCATTTCGGCGTGCTGGACTACGGGCCGACCCCCACGACAGCGCAGACGAGCGCATTCCAGAACGGGAGCGCCGCCCCTGGAAACGTGTACAGCTACGGCCTCGTCTACCCGTTCAGCTCGGTCTACAGCAACGCTTACTACTATCCCTACGGCAATTACTACGTGCCCTATTATTCCAACGGCGGCTACTACACCCCGTACAACTACTACAACTACGGCATCGTCACATCCGCCAGCTATCCGTACACCTACACGACCTCGTATCCGTACACCTTCGCCTACAACTACGGGCTCCAGCCCACCGCCTCGACGATGAGCTACAACGTCGGGCTCACGTATCCGTTCCTCTACAACTACGGCGCCACGTACTATCCCTACACGTTCACCGGAGTCTCGCCCGTGCAGCCGGTCACCAACGTGAGCACGTACGGCGCCGTCAACACCTTGAGCACGGTGACGGCGATGAGCACGCCCGTCTCGCAGAACATCACGATCACGGACTTCCAGTTCAATCCCGCCACCGTCACCGTGCCGGTGGGCTCGACGATCACCTGGCTGAACGCGGGGCAGCAGCCGCACACGGCGACCACCGACGTCTACTCGCTCGGCCAGTGGGACTCAGGCGTCATCCAGCCGGGCGGCAGCTACAGCGTGCGCCTCTCGAACGCCGGCACCTACACCTACCACTGCAAGATTCACCCGTCCATGGTCGGCACGATCGTCGTGCAATAGCGGAACGCGGGCCGAGAGTCCCGGAGGACAGCCCTCCGGGACTCTCGAACGCTACTCGAGCGTCGCGCCGAAGCGCCACACGGCCGCGGCCAGAATCGCCACGCCCAACCCCGTGAGGGCCGCCAGGTCCGGCCAGAGCAAGTCGAGGCCGGCCCCCTTGAGGAAGAGCGCGCGCAACGCATCCATCATGTAGCGAATCGGATCCAGATAGCTGAGCCATTGCACCGGCCACGGCATGTTGTCCGTCGGGAACATGAAGCCCGAGAGCAGAATGGCCGGAAACAGGAACAGAAAGCCACCCATCATCGCCTGCTGTTGCGTGCGGCTGATCGTCGAGATGAGCAGCCCGCCGCTCAGCGTGGTGACCATGTACAACATCACGGCGAGAAAGAACAGCGCCAGGCTGCCGCGCAACGGCACGTGGAAGTAGCCGACCACCACCAACAGCGAGATCGCGGCGTCGACGACGCCAATCGTCGCGAACGGCAGCGTCTTGCCCAGAATCAACTCGAGCGGCCGAATCGGCGTCACGAGCAGCTGCTCGAGCGTGCCGACTTCGCGCTCGCGCACGATCGCCATCGCCGTGAGCATCAGCGTCACCGCGGTGATGATCTGCGCGAGCAGGCTCGGCATGTAGAAGTTCCGGCTCTCGAGGTTCTCGTTGTACCAGGCCCGGCTTTCGAGCGTCAGAGGCGGCGCGCCGGGCGGACGGCCCAGGCGCGCGCTTTCGGCGGCGCTTTGCTCGCGCGCATATTCCGCCGCGATCTGGCCGGCGTAACCGAGGGTCAGGCCCGCCGTGTTGGCGTCGGTGCCGTCCACCGCGAGCAGCACGGCGGGATCCTTGCCGGCCAGCGAGCGGGATTCGAGGTCCGGCGGCAGATCCAGAAACACGCTCGCGCGACCCTCATCCAGGTCGCGCTCGGCGGCGCGCGCGTC
>DATNPP010000681.1:0-4947 GCA_036703175.1 Oscillatoriaceae cyanobacterium | reverse complement strand
CGAAGCCCCTGAACAGGGCTTCGGCATCCCTCTCCCACCCTCCGGGGGAGAGGGCAATGCCTTTTTGCGATCACTTGGAAGTCACATGATGCCAGGCACGCTTTATCTGGTGGGCACCCCCATCGGCAACCTCGAAGACATCACCCTGCGCGCGCTCACGACGCTTCGCGCCGTCGATCTGATCGCCTGCGAAGACACGCGCGAGACCCGCAAGTTGCTCGCCCACTTCCATATCGACAAACCCCTCACGAGCTACCACGAGCACAACCAGCGCGGCGCCGGCCCCCGGCTGATCGAGCAGCTGCAGGCCGGCCAATCGATCGCCGTCGTCACGGACGCCGGCATGCCGGGCATCTCGGATCCGGGCACGGCGCTCGTCGCAGAGGCGATCGCCGCCGGCATTCCGGTCGTGCCGATACCGGGCCCGACGGCCTTCGTCGCGGCGCTGGTCGCCTCGGGGCTGCCGACCGATCGCTTCGCGTTCGAGGGCTTTCTGCCGCGCGAGCCCAAGCTGCGGCGCCGGCGGCTGCGCGAACTCGTGCACGAGCCCCGCACCCTCATCTTCTACGAGGCGCCGCACCGCGTCGCCGAGACGCTCGCGGACATGGCCGAAACACTGGGCCCCGAGCGGCGCGCGAGCGTCGGGCGCGAGTTGACCAAGCGCTTCGAGACCTTCCAGCGCGGGCGACTCGATGAGCTCGCCGTGCACTACACCCGAGAAGCGCCCCGCGGCGAGTTCGTGCTCGTGCTCGAAGGCGGCCAAGAAGCGTCCGGCCCCGCCGAGAACTGGCGCGAGGCGCTCTCGGGACTGCTCGAAAGCGGCATGAAGGCGACCGAGGCGGCGAAGGCGATCGCCAAGAGCCACGGCGTCAATCGCCAGGAAGCCTACGAAGCCGCGCTCGCGATCCGCGAAAACGCCCCGAGCTGAGCGAAACGGCTACTGCGCCGGCTTCAGAGGCAGATGATCCCCCGGCGCCAGCGAATCGACCACCAGATCGCGCGCCGTGGGCACCGTCGGGTTCGCCATGCTCACCTTGCTCGTGTCGACCACCAGCACCGGGCTCGCCCCGGCGGCCGTCACCGTGCCGCCCTCGACCCGCACGCCGTTGTCCGGCGACAAGCCGATGCCCAGCGAGCCGTCCGCCAGCAGCGCATCGATCACCAGCCGATCCAGCGCGCCCTTGGACCAGATGTTCGGCTGCGCGATCACGTGCGGCGCCAGGCGCAGGCCCTGCAACACGTCGCCCGTGCCCAATCCGACGGACGTCTCGCCCGGCAGCGCCACGGCCGGGCCGGCCATCGCCATGCTCAAATGCGACGCCTGGCCGCGCAACACCTGGCCTTGTTCACCCGCGAGGGCCGTCGTGAGCGAGTGACCCGCGTCGTCCACCATCAACACGCCCGAGGCGGTCGCCAGATAGCGTTGCAACGTGTCGCCGACGAGCTGCGTCGCCGTCAGCACGCGCACCGTCGGCGTGCCGTCGGCCATCAAAGACTTGCGCCAGCCGGCGGCCAGCTTATCGGCCCCGTCGCCCGCCAGAATCAGCACCTCGTCCGGCACACGACCGGAGCGACCGGCCAGCAGGGCCGCGTGCGGATCGACGTCGCCCTGCAGCGCCAGAAAGGGCGTCAGCGGATCGAGCGCCGGCTGCTGCGCGAGCATCGGGCGGCGGTCCGCGTCATCGCGCTGGAACGGCAGCACGTCGCCGGCGCCGAGCAGGTGCATCGCGATGTCCCGCGCATCGAAAGGCCCGGCCGTCGAGACGTCGTGGGCATGGCTGAAGTCCAGCACCGTCACCTGGCCGCTGCCGAGCACGCGAATGCCGTCGTCGCTCACGACGGCGGCCGTGCGCTCGTCCACGCCGAGGCCCAGCACGCCGGGCACGCGCGAGGTGGCGACCATCAGACGGCCCAGGCGATCCTCGCGATCGAACTCGGGGTCGATCAGCACGCGCGGCGTGAGATCGAGGCCCTCGCGCAGCTCGAGGCCGCCCTGGCCCCGCAGCAGCGGCTGGCTCTCGCCGGCCACCAGGTAACGCGGGCCCCAGACCATCGCGCCGGCGCTCGTGCCGGCGATGACCGCGCCGCGCTGCCAGGCGGCGAGCAGCGCGCCCTGCGCCGGCGTGCCGGCGATCGCCTGCACCAGCTTGATCTGGTTGCCGCCCGTGAAGTAGATCAGATCCGCGTCCTGAATCGCGGCGATCGCCCCGTCGCTGTAAGCCTGCGCACGGTTCTGCAACGGCACCACGACCACGTTGTTCACACCGAGCCCCTGAAAGAAGCGCACGTAGGCCGGGCCGCTCTTGGCCGGCTCGCCCGACGCGACGTCGACGATGGCCACGTGCGAGGCCGTGCCCGTCGCCCGGCCGAGCACCTGCTTGATCAACTCCGGCTGCTCGGGGCCGCCGCCGATGGCGACGAGCATGCCCGTCGCCGCGGCGTGCGCCGGACGAAAGGGCGCGAGCAGCAGCAGAGCGGCGGCGAGGGCGGCACGAAAAGGCTTGCGAACGATCATGGGTTACCCAACTTCCAGCTCGAGACGTTCCAAAAATCGCCACGCAGCGTCGGATTGGGCCGGAAGCCCACCAGGCGCTTGCTCGTGGCATCGATGTTCACGGTGTAAAGCAGCGGCACGACCGGCAAGTCGTCCGCCAGGTGTTCGGCCAGCTGCGCGTAGAGGCGCACACGGGCCGAGCGGTCGATCGTTTGCTGGCCTTCGTCCAGCAGGCGATCGACGACGGGATTGGCATAGCGGGACTGGTTCGCCCCGTTGGGCGGCACCTGATCCGAGCGCCAGCGATAGCTGCTGTCGGGATCCGGACGCGAGACGCTCGCGACCAGGGCCAGATCGAACTTGCCGGTCGCCAACCGGCCGCCGGTCGCGGCCGAGCCGAAGACGGCGCTCGCCGGCTGCTGTTCGATGTCGAGCGAGATGCCGGCGCTGCGCCACTGGCGGCGCCAGATCTGGGCGGCCAGCGCGCGGCTCGGATTGTCGCTCGTCGTGAGCAATCCGAGCGTGAGTTTGCGGCCGTCTTTGACGCGAATGCCGTCCGGGCCGCGCTTCCAGCCGGCGGCGTCGAGTAGCGCGCCCGCCGAGGTCGGGTCGTAGGGATTGAAGGTCGCCACGCGCGGATCATAGGCCCAGCTGACGGTCGGCACCTCGCTGTAAGCCGGGGTGAGCATTCGGCCATAGGCCTTGTCGGCCAGTTCTTTGCGGTCGATCAAGCGGGCGATCGCCTGCCGCACGCGCTTGTCCGCGAGGATCGGGCTTTTGAGGTTGAAGACGACGTGCTCCCAGGTGCTCGTGGGCGTCACGAAGACGCGCCCCGGCGCGGCGGCGCGCATGGCGGCGCATTCCTGCGGCGGCACGCCGGTGACGAGGTCGAGCTCGCCGGCACGGAACATGGCGAAGGCCGTGCCCGGATGCGGCACGAAGCGCACCGCCAGGTGGGCGATTCCCGGCGTGCCCTTGTAGTAATAGGGGTTCGCTTCCATCACCAGTTCCTCGCCCGAAACCCAGCGCGTCAGGCGATAGGGGCCCGAGCCCAGGGGCTGGCGGTTCCAGGCGGCCTGCGCCGGGTTCGCGCTCGCGGCAATCACGTGCGCCGGCAAAATGAAGGGCAACAATTCGAGGTAGGGCGCATAGGGCGTCTTGAAGACCATGACGGCCGTGCGCGGATCGGGCGTCTCGATGCGGGCGATGCGATCGTAGCCTTCGGTCGAGACGGTCGGAAAGCGCCGATCCATCACCAGCTTCCACGTGGCCGCGACGTCGGCCGAGGTGAGCGGCTGGCCGTCTTGCCAGCGCAGGTTCGGCCGCAGACGGAATTTCACGCGCATGCCGCCGCCGGCGAGCGTCACGCCGCCGTTCTCGAGCGTCGGCACACGCTCGGCCAGATCCGGAATCCAGCGGCCGTGGTCGTCCAGGCTCACCAGCCCCGAGTAGAACAGCGCCGCGAGCGTGCTCGTCGATTGCTGCGGGCTCAGATAGGGGTCGAGCGTGTCCGGCTCCTGCGCCACGGAGACCATCGCGCCTCGGGCCTCGCCCGAGCGAACCGGATGGCCGGCCAGCAGCAGCAGGGGAATGCCCAACACGAGACCCGCGAGCAGGAGCAGAGGCGTCCGTTTCACGGCCCGTTAGGCCTCCTCGAGCAGCGCGTCGTCATCCGCCTGCTCGAACGTCAACGCCGGCTCGGGATTGCCGGCGTCCGCCGCAAAGGCCCCCAGCACGTCCTCGCGCAGCTGCGCCAAATTGATGTCCAGGTGATCCATCAAATAAAGCGCGCCGCTCACGTCGAGGTCGATCAGCCCGAGCAGGACGTGCCCGGTGCCCACCTGGGCGTGCTTGAGGCGCCGGGCCTGGGCCCAGGCGGCTTCGAGAATCTCCTCGCACCAGCGCGAAAGCACCACCAATCCGGACACGGTGCCCGAGCCGCGGCCGATCACGCGCGCCGCCACCGCCTCGATCTCGAGCGCGTCGACGCCGTTGTAGGTGAGCACCTGCGAGGCGAGGCCCTCTTTCACGTACAGCAATCCCGTGAGCAATTGCTCGGTGCCGACGATCGTGTGCCCGAAGTGGCGGGCGGCCGAGAAGGCGTAACTGAGCACCGAGCGGCCCGGCAGGGTCAACAACCGGTGATTGAAGCGCGTGGGCACGATGGGCTCGGCGGCGCCCTCGTCTTCTTTCGACGTCAGCTCGCGCACGGTCGCGGCGATCGCCTCCGGCACGAGGCGGAAATGCTTCAACACCTCGACGCTCGGCCCCACCTGCTCTTGCAGCAGCGCGAGCAAAATGTCCTGCCCCTCGACCAACAGCGGATTCGCCTGCGCCGAGCGCGCGAGGGCGGCGCGCACCGGCGGCGAGACGACCAGGGCCTCGGCGCGAATCAGGCTGTAACCGCGGCCGGAGAGCTGCTCGACGGCCAGCCGCATCTGCTTCAGCTCGAC
>DATNPP010000676.1:0-6767 GCA_036703175.1 Oscillatoriaceae cyanobacterium | reverse complement strand
TTTCAAGGACGTCTTACCCGTGCTTCACAAATTGTAACAATTGATCCGGTGATCGATTTGCCGAAACTCGAAAGGCGTTTTTGTCGATTTCGCCCAAGCACCAGCCGGAATCCCGCGCCCCCTCCCCCTGGTGAGGGGGAGGGACGTCCGTGGCCCGTCCAGGGACACGGACTGGGTGGGGGAGACTCCCTGTGGTCCACAAAGAACATTGCTTTCCCGGCGGTCCGCTTAGAGACTCCCCCACCCCGTTTTCGCCCCTGGACGGGGCTCAAACATCCCTCCCCCTCGCCAGGGGGAGGGGGCGCCACGAGGGAACTTCGTCATGGCTGACATGCTGTTTACCGGTGGCGGTACCGGCGGGCATCTCTATCCGGCGCTCGCCGTCGCGGAGGCCGTGCGTGAGCTTGAACCGAGCACCGAGATTCTCTTCGTCGGCACGCCCGAGCGCATCGAGGCCCGTGTGGTGCCCGAGCACGGCTACCGCTTCGCGGCGATCGCCGCCGAAGGCCTCTCGCGCCGCCCCGTCGCCGCGGCGCGGGCCCTGCTGAAACTGGTCGCCGCCGTCGCCAAGGCCCGCCGATTGATTCGGCAAGAAAAACCCCGCGTCGTGCTCGGCACCGGCGGCTACGTGAGCGCGCCCGTGCTTCTCGCGGCCTGGCTGTCCGGCGTGCCGGTCGTCCTGCAAGAGCAGAACGTCGTGCCCGGCAAGGTCAACCGCTGGCTCGCGCGCGTCGCGCGCGAGGTCGCGACGGCCTTTCCCGAAAGCGCCCGATACTTCTCCGGTCCCGTGGTCGCCCTGGGCAATCCGATTCGCACCGCCGCCTTCGATCAATCCCCCGAAGACGCCCGGCGTGCCCTCGGCTACGCGCCGGACGCCAAGGTGCTGCTCGTGACCGGCGGCAGCCAGGGCGCCAAGCGCCTGAACGAGGCGCTGGTCGGCGCGTTGCCCGAAATCCTCGGGAAGACCGACTGGCAGGTTCTGCACGTCACCGGCCCCGCGCAGCTGGACGCCGTGCGCGCCCAGGCGCCGGACTCGCCGCGCTACCGGGCCATCGGCTACTGCGAGACCATGCCGACGGCGATTCTCGCAAGCGCCCTCGTCATGAGCCGTGCGGGCGCGACGACCCTGGCCGAGCTGACGGCCACGGGGCGTCCCATGCTGCTCGTGCCCTACCCGCATGCGGGCGGCCACCAGCGGCTGAACGCCCGCGCGATCGTCGAAGCCGGCGGCGGCATCGAGATCGAAGACGCCCAGCTGACCCCCGAGCGCCTCAGCGCGGCGCTTCTGCCGATCATGACCGACGAGGCCACCCGCACGCGCATGACGCAAGCGAGCGCGACGCTCGGCCGTCCCGAAGCCGCCCGGGAGCTGGCGAAGCGGCTGATCGACCTTGCACACGAATCTTCTCAATCGGCCTCTAGCATAACATCCGGCCCGTCTTCAGCTGGCGAGCTTGCGCACGGGGAGCGGGTCGACGGGTAGAGGCGCCTCACCTAAGGGTAGACAGAGTAAAGAGTGATGAAGCCGGGTGACGCGACTCACACCTCCCCTCTGTAGAATCCGTCATAATCGAGCGACATTCTTGAATACGGAAGGATCGACACCTGTGAATATCCCCACTGCGTTGCACTTCGTGGGCATCGGCGGCATGGGCATGAGCGCGATCGCGCAAGTCTGGCACGCCAAGGGCCGTCCCGTGACCGGCTCGGACGCCCACGCCTCCGCGACGCTGCAGCGCCTCGGCGGTTACGGCATCGGCATCCATGTGGGCCACTCGGCCGAGTACGTCGGCCAGGCCGAGGCTCTGGTCGTCTCGACGGCCGTCAACGAGGAGAACCCCGAGGTCAAAGAGGCGCGCCGGCTGGGCTTGCCCGTGCTGCACCGCTCGGAAGTCCTCGGCGCGCTGATGCGCGAGAAGACGAGCATCGCCGTCACCGGCACCCATGGCAAGACCACGACCAGCGCCATGGTCGCCTCGGTGCTGCTCGAAGCGGGCGTCGACCCCACCGTGCTGCTGGGCGGCGAGCTGCCCTACCTCGGCGGCAACGCCCGCGCGGGCGAAGGACCCTTCCTGGTCGCCGAGGCCGACGAGAGCGACAAGTCGATCCGCAACCTCTTCGCCGAAATCGCCATACTGACCAACCTCGAGAGCGACCACCTGGACCACTACAAGGACGTCGACGAGATCATCGAGGTGATGCTGGCCTTCATCAACAGCCTCGGCCCCAGCGCCAAGCTGGTGGCCTGCTCGGACGATCCGGGCGTGCGCCGATTGCTGCCGCACGTCCGAGCGCAGGTCGTCACCTACGGCTGGGGCCCCGAGGCGGACTTCCGCATCGAGGGCGAGGCGCTGACCGCCGGCGGCAGCACCTTCCGCATCGGCGAGGACTCCTTCGCGCTGCAGGTGCCGGGCCGCCACAACATCGCCAACGCGACCGCGGCCATTGCCGCCTGCCGTCTGCTGTGCATCGACACGGGCGCGATCGCGGCCGGCCTCGCGTCCTTTACGGGCGTGAAGCGCCGCTTTCAGACGATCGGCTCGGTCGGCGGCGTCACCGTGATCGACGACTACGCCCATCACCCCTCGGAGATTCGCGCCACGCTGCAGGCGGCCAAGCTGCTCGATCGCCCCGTGCACGCCGTGTTCCAGCCGCACCGCCACTCGCGCCTCGAGGCGCTGCTGAACGAGTTCGCGCAGTCCTTCGGCGGCGTCGCCAGCGTGACGGTCATGGAGACGTACAGCGCCGGCGAGGCCCCGCGCCAGGTGAACTCCGGCTCGCTTGCCAGTTTGATTCAGCGCTACGAGCCCGGCCTCGCCGTGCAGCAGCCTCAGAGCATGAGCGCGGCCGTGACGCAGTTGGCGGACGCGGTCAAGCCCGGCGACCTGGTGCTGCTGCTCGGCGCGGGCGACATCCACACCCTCGCGCAGCCGCTGCTCGCGGCCATCGAAGCGCGGCTGAACCTCAGCGCGCAGACCGCCTGATGCTCATGGATCCCCTCAGCTGGCCCGCGGGCGTGCGCACGGGCGTCAAGCTCGCGCCCTTTACCACCTGGCAGGTGGGCGGGCCGGCGGCGTACTTTACGGAGCCCGAGAGCGTCGAGGCGCTGCAAGCCGCGATCGCGACCGCGCGCCAGGCGCAAATGCCCTGGGCGGTCATCGGCCGCGGCAGCAATCTGCTCGTCTCGGACGCGGGCTTTCCCGGCCTGGTCGTGCGCATGGGCAACGCCTTCGCCGCCGTGACCGTCGAGGGCGATCGCCTGACGGCCCAGGCGGGCATTCCATGCGCCCAGTTCGTGATGGCCGGCTTGAACGCCGGGCTGGGCGGCCTCGAAGGGCTCGTCGGCGTGCCGGGCAGCATCGGCGGGGCGATCGCCATGAACGCGAGCTGCCACGGCGTGGCGGTATCGGACGGCTTCGAGAGCGGCCGCGTGCTGCGCCCCGACGGCAGCGTCGAGATTTGGAGCCGCGACGACTTCCGGTTCGCCTACCGCCACAGCCGCCTCCATGAAGAGCAGGGCGTCGTGCTCGAGGGCACCTGGCGCATGAAGCCCGTCGACAAGGCCGAGGGCCGCGCCGAGGTGCTGCGTCTGCAACAGTGGCGCCATGCGAAGCAGCCCACCAATGTGCCGACCGGCGGCAGCACCTTCCGCAATCCCGACGGCAGCGCGGCGGGCGCGCTCATCGAGGCCGTCGGCGCCAAGGGCTTGCAGATGGGCCGAGCGCAGGTCTCGGAGAAGCACGCGAACTTCATCGTCAATCTCGGCGGTGCGACGGCCGACGACATCAACGCGCTGATAGGCACGCTACAGCGGCGGGTATGGGACCAACACGGCATTCGGCTGCACCCCGAAGTGGTGGGATTGGGACTCTCGGTTGGCCTCGGAAGCGACTTCTTCGGATAAGAATCGCTCGCTGCGCAAAGGCGTCGCGCGGCGCCGCAAGCGTCGGCTGGCACGCCGCATGCGCGACTGGGCGCGCCTCGCGATGGCGGGCTGCCTCGCCTACGGCGCCTACTGGCTCTGGGCGTCGCCCGTCTGGCGTTGGAACGGCCAGTTGCACATCGTCGGCAATCGGCTGGTGAGCCACGCCCAGATTCTCGACCGCCTGCACCTTCAACAGGGCACGCCGCTTTTCAAGCTCGACCCGCAGAAAATCGCCGCGCAAGTGACGGGCATTCCGGCCATCAGCCAGGTGGCCGTGCACCGCTGGCTCTTTCCGGCGCGCCTCGAGCTGCAGGTGCTCGAGCGCCAGGCGCTCGTCGCGATCGTCACGCCGCACGACGACCTCTGGTTCGACCAAGAAGGCGTGGTCTTCGAGGCCCCCAAGGCGAGCATGCAGGCGCGCTTTCCGATTCAGGTCTGGACGGGCCTCAAACCGGGCGATCGCCTCCCCGCCGACATGCAAGACCCGCTCTTCTCGCTGCTTTCCACCTGGCCGCATGGCCAGGGCGGGCGCATCGACTTGCGCAATCTGAACGACGTCTACGCGGCCATCGGCGGCTGGAACGTGCGCCTCGGCAAACTCGAGGACATCCCGCTCAAGCTCGGCATGCTCGCGCACGTGCAGCCGCTGGCGCAGTCGTATAAGGACAGGCTAGAATACATCGACCTTCGCTACCCGATGAGCCCCGCCCTCAAGCTCAAGGCCGGCGGCGTCATTCGGCCGAAGGGGCCCGCGCCCGCCGCGAGCGCGGCTCCGGCGAGCGCCAGCCCGACCGGTAGCCCCAGCCCGCTGGCGAGCGCCTCGCCCGGAAATGGCAAACTCGATTGAAGAACTGGTTCGTCCCCATCACGCTGATTTCGGGAATCGTCGGCCTGCTCATGGCCGTCCAGTTCCGTGCCCAGGCCTCGTTCGGGCAGGGCCTGCCGAGCCGTCGCTTGGAGGATCTGGTCGTCCTCATGAAAGACGCCGAGCTCAAGAACCACAGCCTGACGGTGCAGGCCGACACGCTGCGCAAGCAGCTCGAGAACGTCGGCGCGGGCGGCAAGGCGATCGCCGTGCCCGAGCGCTGGGGATCCTTGCAGGGCCCGGGCGTCGAGCTCTCTATCGACGACTCGGCCAAGCCGCTGGCGAAGGGCGAGAACCCCAACATCGCCATCGTGCACAACGAGGACCTGCTGCGCATCGTCAACGAGCTCAAGGCCTCGGGCGCCGAGGCCATCTCGATCAACGACCAGCGGCTCATCGAGACCTCAGAAATCAGCTGCGCGGGGCCCACCATCCTGGTGAACAAAAGCCGAATCGTGCCGCCTTTTATCATACGTGCGATTGGCGACTCGGACACCATGATGGCCGCACTGCAACTGCGCGGCGGCATCCTCGAATACTTGCAATTCTACGGGATCCAAGTTAATATCACTAAGAAGCCTAACGTCCTGGTACCGATGTATCACGGGGGCGAGGTGTACACGTACGCCAAGCCAATCACTGGCAAGCACACATGACGAGCGCGGTCATTCTTCCACTTATCGGCCTCGCTGTCGGCTTGTTGGTCGGGGCATACGCCCCGGTGAGCATTCCGGAATCGCTCGCCAAGTACACGGCAGTGGCCATTCTGGCCGCCCTGGATACGGGGCTCGGCGGCATCCGGGCGGGGCTCGAGAACCGGTTCGACTTGGCAGCCTTCATCAGCGGTTTCACCTTCAACACGCTCCTCGCTGCAGCGCTGGCCTATCTGGGAGATACCCTCGGCATCGACCTGTACATGGCGGCAGTTTGGGTGTTCGGCGTCCGAGTGTTTCAAAACTTGGCGACGGTGCGCCGGCTGGTGGTGAACCGATTCTGGTCTCATTAGGTAGAACCCTTGTTATCCAATAACTGGTATCGCTAAGGAAGGGGGATGTCGGCCGAACAAGTCCAAGCAGACGTGTGGGTCGACGATCGTGGTGGCTGATTTCAACGACAAGCTCAATAACATCGCCGATATCAAGGTGATCGGCGTCGGCGGCGGCGGTTCGAACGCGATCAACCGCATGATCCAATCGGGTCTTGCAGGCGTGGAGTTCTGGACCATCAACACGGACTCGCAGGCGCTCGCCCTCAGTTTGTCGGATCGCCGGCTGCAGATCGGCCAGAAGCTGACGCGCGGGCTCGGCGCCGGCGGCAACCCTTCCATCGGACAAAAAGCGGCCGAAGAGAGCCGTGACGACCTGATCGCCGCCCTCGACGGCGCCGACATGGTCTTCATCACCGCCGGCATGGGCGGCGGCACCGGCACGGGCGCGGCGGCGGTGGTCGCCGAGGTCGCCCGCGAAGTCGGCGCGCTGACCGTCGGCGTCGTGACGCGTCCGTTCACCTTCGAAGGTCGCAAGCGCGCCCTGCAGGCCGAGGCCGGCATCGCGTCGATCAAGGAGAAGGTCGACACGCTGATCATCATTCCGAACGACAAGTTGCTGCAGGTGGTCGACAAGCGCACCAGCATGCAGGACGCCTTCCACCTGGCCGACGACGTGCTGCGCCAGGGCGTGCAGGGCATCTCGGACATGATCACCATTCCGGGCCTCATCAACGTGGACTTCGCCGACGTCAAGAGCGTCATGACCTCCGCGGGCAGCGCCCTGATGGGCATCGGCAGCGCCAGCGGCGAGGGCCGGGCGATCGAGGCGGCGCGCATCGCCGTCAACAGCCCGCTGCTCGAGGCGAGCATCCACGGCGCCTGCGGCGTGATCTTCAACATCACGGGCGGCTCGGATCTGACGCTGCACGAGGTCAACGAGGCCGCGGCCGTGATCACGGACTCGGTCGATCCCGAGGCCAACATCATCT
>DATNPP010000657.1:0-6570 GCA_036703175.1 Oscillatoriaceae cyanobacterium | reverse complement strand
TCTCGCCGGGCACGGGAATGCCGGCGTTCTCGATCAAGATACCGAAAAAGACCGCCAGGTAGCCCCATTGGCCGATCCACGTCGCCAGGGGGCCGCCCAGGCTCAGGATATCTGCCATCAGGCCGTTTTCCTTCCCTCGGTCGCGCGGACCCGATCCATCTTACCACAGGGCTCGACGGCGCCCACGAAGGGCGAAGGACCCCCGCGGGGGTCCTTCGGGCCGATGAACGAACGAACGGCGGGAATCAATACCCGACGTACGAACCGCCAGAAGCGAGGCTCTTGATGCCGGGCACGTTCGAGAGCGACCCGTAGCGGCCCAACGCGTAGCGCACGCCGGCGATGATGTTGTCGACCGGATTGCGGATGTCGCCGTGCCCGGGCAGCTTGTTCGCATCGAACGTCGGTTGGATCGTCTGCATCAGGCCGATCGAGGGCGTGCCGGCCGCGGCGTTGGAGTCCCAGTTGTTTTGCGCGTTGGGATCGCCGCCGGACTCGTGCTGAATGATGGTGTTGATGTCGTTGGCGTTGAGCGCGCTGGCCGGCACGCCGTTCTGCTCGAGGATCTTCATCGCTTGATCGATCCAGTCCTTGAGGTTGCCGCTCGGGGCCGCCCCCACGGGCGCGCCCGCCGGGCCGGCATTCTTCGAGGCGCCGCCGGCGCCACCCGCGCCGCTGAAGCTGTTGCCGCCGCTGGGCAGCGACAATCCGCCGCCCGTCAGTCCGTCTTCTTGCTTGCGCTTCGCGTCGTCCGAGTTCATCTGGGCAAGGCCCTGCGCGATGGTGCTGCCGACGTTGCCGCCGGCGCCCAGGCCCAGGCTGCTGGGGCTGCCGCCGCCGCCGACCGAGTTGGCGTCGCCGCCGCCCGAGCCGCCGCTGGAGGCGCCGCCGCCTTCTGAGGTGTTGCTCACGTTGAGCGCCGGAGCGCCCTGGCCGCCGAAGACCTGCGGCCGGCCGGCGTTCGTGAAGCCCGCCGGAAAGTCCGAAATGTACACGCTGGCGCCCGTGTGGGGCGACTGGATCACCTTGCCGTTGCCGAGGTACACGCCCACGTGCTCCGCGGGGTTGCCCACGAAGAGCAGATCGCCGGGCTTGAGGTCGGCTTCGTTCATGGGCACGGACGAGCAGTGGCCCTGCAAATCGGCGGCCGTGCCGCTCAGATTGACGCCCGCCTGGCCGGCGGCCTGGCAGACGAGGCCCGAGCAGTCGACCGGCGTGGCGCCCGAGCTGATCGCGCCGTGGCCGCCGCCCCACAGATAGGGCTGGCCCACGAACTTCGTCAGGTCGTGCAGAAAGCTCTCGATCTTGTTGCTGCCGCTGCCACCCGTCGGTTGGCTACGGCCCGCGCCGTTTACCGCGCTCGTCGACATGCTCCATCCTCCGTCGGTCTATCCAGACTCTGTTTCTCTTATAGACGGGCGAGCGAAGGACATACGTTAAATCGTGGCCGGTTTGTGTTTGGACTTTGTGAAATCCGTATTAAATCTCACCACGCAGGCCCGGCTAGTCCGCGTCGCGGTCCTCGTCCTCGTGCGGCGTCTGTTCCGGCGCGAGGCGCACGAACAGCCGCGTGATGCGGTGGCCTTCCATGGCGCGGATCACGAAGTGGAAGCCGTCGATGTCCACCTCGTCGCCCATCTGCGGCTCGCGCCCGAGCTGGCCGAACACGAGGCCGGCGATCGTGTCGAAGTCCTCGGTGGGCAACTCGCCGCCGAAGCGCTCGTTGAAGTCCACGATGCGGTAGCGGCCGTCGATCAAATACTCGGTCGGGCCGATCATCTCGGTTTCCGGCTCGGGCACGTCGAACTCGTCCTCGATCTCGCCGACGATCTCCTCGAGCAGGTCCTCGAGCGTCACGAGGCCGGCGGTGCCGCCGTACTCGTCCATGACGATCGCGATCTGCGTGCGCCCCTTCTTGAACTCGGCGAGCAGATCGTCCACGGGCTTGTTCTCCGGGACGAAGGGCACCTCGCGAATCAGCGCGCGCAGCGAGAAGGCCTCGGGCGAGGGCTCCTCGAGAAAGCGGAACAGGTCCTTGGCATGGAACACGCCGAGAATGTGGTCGAGGTTCTCCTCGTAGACCGGAAAGCGCGTGTGGACGTGCTCGCGCACCGTGCGCACGAGGTCCACCCAGCTGATCTCGACCGGCAGCGCGGTCATGTCCGGCCGCGGCACCATCACCTCGCGGGCCACCTTGTCCGAGAACGCGAAGACCTTGTGCAGCATCTGCTGCTCCTCGGCCTCGAGAATGCCGACCTCGTGGCTGGCGCTCACGATGCGCTTGAGCTCCTCTTCGGAGTAGGCCAAATGATGCTCGGGCACGGCCTCGATGCCCATCTGGTTCACGAGCCACTTGGTCGAGCGTTGCAGCACGACGATGAACGGCGTGAAGAGCCAGACCAACAGCTGCATCACCGAGGCGGTCATGAGCACGACGGACTCGGTGCGCTGCAGCGCGAGCGCCTTGGGCACCAGCTCGCCGAGCACGATGTGCAGATAGGTGATGAACAAAAAGGTCACCACCGTCGCGACGATGTTGACGATCCAGGCCCCGAGCAGCACGTCCGCATGGTGCATGCCGATCAGCAGCACACGGGCGACGGCGGGTTCGCCGACCCAGCCCAACGCCAGGCTCGCGAGCGTGATGCCCGTCTGCGAGGCCGACAAAAAGCGGCTCGGATCGGCCTTGGTGTGCTGAATGAAGCGCGCGGTCCGATTGCCGGTCTCCGCCAGCTGCTCGATGCGCGTGACGCGGACGCTAATCAGCGAGAACTCGGCCGCCACGAAGAAGCCGTTCAGGGCGATCAGCGCCAGTACGGCGCACAGCTCCAGGATCGTCGTGATCGACATAGCTCAGGCGCGCCGGGCGCGCCGCGATACCTCCATCGCAAGGGGACAAGGCATCTTAGCATATGCGCCGGAAGGGCTCAATTGAAGCGGCAAAGCGGCGCGCTACGGCTTGTCGTGGCGATGGGGCGCGCGCAGTTCGTCGAGCGCGACCACCGTTTCGCCGGCTTTGAGATCGGACTGCACGAGCGCGTACTCGTCGTCGACGATCGCCACCGCGCTGTGGCAGCGGCGACAAAAGTAATCCTCTCGCCGGGAAACGCGACTGAGCGGGTTTCCGCAGCTGGGACAAAATAGCGGCTGCTCGCGCATCGGGGCCTCTTCGAAAAGTTCGGCGAATGCGATCGTAGGGCCCCCCGATTGCGGCGACGTTGCCGAAGTGTTGCGTCGATGTGAACCGGCAAGCGTGCATCTGGCCGAACGCCCGGTTAGGCGCGCCAGCCGAGGGGTATAGTTGGGCAGAATCGAAACGAGGAGAGCCGTGCTAGAGACGCTGCGAGAATATCTACGCCAGGTGCCCGTGCTGGCCCAACTGCTGGAGCGCGAGCTGCTGAACCAGCCCGCCCACGCGAGCAATACCGAAGATCTGCGCGCCCACGTCGAGAAGCTGCAAGCGAAGCTCGGCGAGCGCTTGAAAGCCGAACGCAAGCCCTACGCCGTGCTGCACTTCCCCGAGACCGAGGTGAACTGCCCGGTCTGCAAGGACACGATCTTCGGCTACTACTGGGAGATCAACAACCCGGTGAGCGGCAAGGGCCTGTGCATCACGCATCGCATGCTGCACGGATTGGTGGCGCATGAGCAGCTGTTCCAGAACGAGAGCATGCAAAACGTGAGCGGCGTGCGCGTGGGCGAAACGCGCCTGGTGCTGGATCTGCCCGGCCTCGAGAGCGTGCTCGTGGGCGCGGACGTGCCGCCAGACGTCCTCGACGAGCTCGCGCAGGCGCGCGCGCTGCAGGCGCAACAGCTCGCGGAGGCCGGTCCGCTCGTCGCCGCGGGCGGCGGTCACTAGGAGAGCTCATGAACGCTAGCGAACTTCAGGCCCAGATCGCGGCCTCGCCGCTCACGGCGATCATGCAGCAGGCGATCGCCGACGGCGCCGCCGACGTGCACATCAAGGCCGGATTGCCGCCGATGTTCGTCGTGAACGGCCGCGTGCAGCCCATGAAGGGCTGCCCGCCGCTGCCGAACGAGGGCGTGATCAAGCTGATGTACTCGGTGCTGCCGCCCGAGAAGCAGCGCCAGTTCGAGGAGCGGCTCGAGATCGACACCAGCTTCAGCGTGCCCGGCGTGGCGCGCTTCCGCATCAATCTGTTCCACTCGGATCACACGGTCGCGGCCGTCATCCGGATCATTCCGCCGAGCATCCGCTCGGTGGAGCAGCTGGGCTTGCCGCCGGCGGTCAAGAAGATCGTCTTCGAGCGCCAGGGCCTCTTCCTGGTCACCGGCCCCACGGGCTCGGGCAAGACGACGACGCTCGCGGCGCTGATCGACTACTACAACGCCAACAAGGCCGGCCACATCGTGACGATCGAGGATCCGATCGAGGTGCTGCACCATCACAAGCAGTGCGTCATGAGCCAGCGCGAGGTCGGCGAGGACACGCAGAGCTTCACGGTCGCGATCAAGAGCGCATTGCGCCAGGCGCCCAACGTGATTCTGATCGGCGAGCTGCGCGATCGCGAGACGATCGAGCTGGCGATGAAAGCGGCCGAGACGGGCCACATGGTCTTCTCGACGCTGCACACCAACGACGCCGTGCAGACGATCTACCGCGTGATCAACGCGTTTCCGCCGCACGAGCAAGAGCCGATTCGCATTCAGCTCGCCAACGCGCTCAAGGGCTGTCTGGCCCAGCGCCTGGTGCCGCGTTGCGATCGCCCGGGCCGCGTGCCGGCGGTGGACTTCTTGATCGCGACCTCGACGGCCAAGGACGCCATTCTCAAGGGCGAGATCGACAAGCTCTACGAGGTCGAGAAGAACGGCGCGCTCGAAGGCATGCAGAGCATGAACATGTCGCTGCTCAACCACTTCAAGGCCGGCATCGTGGATTTCGACTCGGCGATGAGCTACTCGGAGAACCAGGCCGAGCTGATCCAGATGCTGCGCAACCACATTCGCTCGCTGGATCAACCGGGCGGCAAGTAGCGAGGTCCGCACGACGGCAGGCAATCGGGTATATTGGGGTGTCTTCCCGTTGAGAAAGGAACACCCGTGCTGCGTCGAATTGCCTGCGCCTCGCTCGTCTGGGCGGTCCTGGGCGTGCCCGCCCTGGCCAAGCCCGTCGATCTGACGATCATCCATACCAACGACACCCACGACCACCTCGAGCCGTTCGACACGCCGACGACCAAGGACGTGGGCGGCGTCGCGCGCCGCGCGGGCCTGTTCGATCAGATTCGCGCGACGACGCGCAACGTCATGTTCCTCGACGCGGGCGACGTGTGCCAGGGCACGCCAATCTTCACGCTCTTCGGCGGTTCGCCGGACTTCGACGCCGCCGCGGCCTGCGGCTACGACGCCTTCACCGTGGGCAACCACGACCTCGACAACGGCCTCGCGGCCCTGCGCACCTACACCAAGGGCCTCAAGCAGCCCGAGCTGAGCTGCAATCTGACCGACGCGAAGGGCCATCTGCTCTGGCCGGCCTACCACGTCTTCGAGCGCGGCGGGCTCAAAATCGCCGTGATCGGCGTGATGAGCGAGGACGCCTTCCTCGCCGTCGCCGCGGACAAGCGCCAGGGCGTGGTCTTCCACGATCCCGAGCCGATTCTCAAGCAGCTG
Source organism: Oscillatoriaceae cyanobacterium (assembly GCA_036703175.1). Taxonomy (GTDB): domain Bacteria; phylum Cyanobacteriota; class Sericytochromatia; order S15B-MN24; family JAQBPE01; genus DATNPP01. The sequence goes on along the minus strand of DATNPP010000657.1, from coordinate 939 downwards.
GTGGCGCAATTGCGTCCCAAGGCCGACCTGGTGGTGCTGCTCTCGCACTCGGGCTACGACCGCGAGATGCAATACGCCAAGGAGTTGACCGGCGTCGACGTGATCGTGGGCGGCCACAGCCACACCAAGCTGGATCACCCGGTGCCCGTCACCGAGGCGGACGGCCGCACGACGCTCGTGACGCAGGCGTATTGCTACGGCGAATACGCGGGCCGCATCGATCTGACGGTCGATCACCAGCGCATTCAGAAGTGGAGCGGCGAGCTGCTGCCGATCGACGCGTCGCTCAAGCCCGATGCCAAGGTCGCGGCGATCGCCGACAAGTACAACGCGCGCATCGAGGCCAAGATGAACGAGGTGGTGGGCCAGGCGGCGGTGCCGTTCATCAGCGGCGACAAGAGCAACGGCAACGCGCCGATCGTCGAGATGGTGGCGGACGTGCTGCGCGCCGAGGGCCACGCGGACGTGGGCTTGATGAACTCGGGCGGCGTGCGCTCTTCGCTGCCGCAGGGCAAGCTGACGCGCGGCATGATCTTCACGATGCTGCCCTTTCCGAACCGCCTGGTCGTGCTCAAGGCGACGGGCGAGCAGCTGCAGCAGGTGCTGGACTACACCGCCGCCAAGGTCGGCCATGAAGGCGCCCTCGAGGTGTCCGGCGTGACCTTCGTGGATGCCGGCGGCAAGGCGACCGACGTCAAGGTGGGCGGTGCGCCGCTCGATCCGGCCAAGACCTACACGCTCGCGACGATCGACTACATCGCCAACGGCAACGACGGCGCGACCGTGTTCAAGCAGTTCGCCGACGTACAGCCCACGGGCGCGCTCGCGCGCGACGCGTTCTTCGACTATCTGAAGACGCACGCGCTCACGGCGCCGCAGGGCGATCGCATCCTGCACGCGCCCGCGGCGACGCATTAATCGGGTCTAAAGAAGCGGGGC
>DATNPP010000655.1:0-2320 GCA_036703175.1 Oscillatoriaceae cyanobacterium | reverse complement strand
AGCCGCTCGCGCCACTCGACGCCACGCAAGAGAAGCAACGGGTGACGGCCGCGCTCGGTGATTGGCTGGCCGCGGTTTCCGAGCGTACGCCGGTGCTGCTGGTGCTCGAAGACCTGCAATGGGCGGATGCGCTGACCCTCGAGGCGCTGCGCCATCTGGCCGAGCATGCCGGCGCATGCCGGCTGGTATGTCTGGGCACGTTCCGCGACGACGAGGCGAGCGCGGAGAGTGTGTTGTGGCAGTTGCTCGACGAGGGCACGCTCGTGGGAATCAGCCTGAACCCTTTCGGTGCGAGCGAATTGCCCGCCCTGGTCGCGGCCCTGTTGGGGCCGAATCGTTTCGAGCCGGCCTTCTATCCCTGGCTCGAGCATGTGACGCAGGGGAACGCGAACTTTCTCGCCGAGCTGCTGCGCTGCTGCGTGGAAGAAGGGCGCTTCGTCCAGCAGGAGGGCGCCTGGGCGCTCGACGGCGACCTCGATCGCGGCGCATTGCCCACCACGCTGGAGGCGGCCCTCGAGCGCCGCTTGGGGCGTCTGAGCGACGGCGCGCTGCAGCTCGCGCGCGTGGCGGCCGTGGCCGGCCGTGCGTTGGATCGCGCGCTGTTGAGCACGGTCAGCGGCCTCACCGAGCCCGAGCTCGGCCAGGGCCTCGACGAGCTTCTGGAGAAGCGCCTGCTCGACGCGGATTCGCTCGCGTTGCCACACGAGGCTCTGCGGCAGGCGCTGTACCGCGCCATGCCGGAGAGCCAGCGGCAAACGATTCACGCGCGCTGCGCCCGTGCCTTCGAGGAGCATGCGGACGCGCCGGAGCGCATCAGCGCGATCGCCCTGGCGCACCACTACCAGGAGGCTTCCGAGCGCTCGAAGGCCTTCGAGGCCCTGCGCGAGGCGGCTGTACGGGCGGACGCCACGGGCGCCGAGGCGCTCGCCCTCGAGTACCGCGCGCAGGCCGAAGCGCTCGCCGCGGCCGAGAATGCGGATCCGGCGTTGTTGCGTGAGCTGCGCTGGGAAATCGGCGAGGCCGGGTTCATTTTGGCGCCGGGGCTCGCGATTCAGGCGCTCGAAAAGCTGCTGACGGACAGCGAGCTCGATGAGACGCGCTGCTTATTGGCGCTGACGTTTTTGGCGATCGCCAACGGCTTCCACGGCCGCCCGGTCGAGGGCCTCGCGACGCTCGAGCGCGCGATGGGACTGCTCGACGACTACGGCACGCCGCTGCATGCCTCCTTGCTCGTGGCGCGCTGCGCCGCGCTGATGGCGCTCGGCCACTACGACACGCTCTCGGCGAGCGCCGCGCAAGCTTACGAAATCCTGGCCTCGCGCGATCTCTCGGATGAGCCGCCCTCGATTCTCGCCGCGCGCGTGGGCGCTTCGGCGGTGCGCAACGCGGTCTGCTTCCAGGGCATCCGTCCGGACGAGGCGATTCGCGACGATGCGCTTGCCGCAGCCGAGCGCATCGACGATCCGTATCCCTTCACGGTCATGATGTACTTCGGCATCTGGAGCGCCTGGACCGGCCGCGTCGCGGCGGCCGAGCGCTACCTCGCGCAGACCGAGGCCAAGTGCAAGCGCATCGGCGCGCCGCTCTTCGAGTGGGCAATTTACGTGCGGGCTTATCTGCTGTGTCTGCGGGGCGCGCACGAGCAGGCGCTCTTCGAGGCGGAGCAAGGGCAGGCCCAGTTGCGCGAGCCAGGGCTGGCGCGCCAGTTGCTCGGCGTGGTGATCGGCCAGGCGCATCTGGGGCTCGGGGATCTGGACGCGGCCGAGGCGGCGTTCACGAGCGTCGAGCAACATTGCCGGACGACTCGCATGCAGCTCGGCGTGATGCAGGCGCTGTTGGGCCTCGGCGAGGTGGCGATCGCCCGCCGGAGCTGGAAGCAGGCCGAGGCGTGCCTCGAGGAGGCGTCGCGCCTGTCGGCCGGAGGCCCCACGCGCAATCCGCTGCATCAGGCGATCGCCGCACGCTTGCGTGGCGAGCTGGCGCTGGCGCTGGGCCAGCTCAATCGCACCGAGGCGTTCATTCACGAGGCGATGGCGATCGTGAGCCGGCAGGAGAACCGCCTGGAGTTGTCCCGCCTGTACGCGTTGGAGAGCCGTTGCTGCGCGGCACGTGGCGACACCTGGGGGGCCGAGACGGCGGCCGCTCGTGCGGAGGCCATGCAAGACGCGTTGTTGCTCATCTAGGCTTTAGCTTAATCTTATCCGGTCCTTAGCCGCGATTGAACCTTGTGGGTCGGATCTGTCACGCAACTGTCACGTAGGCGATGGATATCTCTCTTGTGAGCGCTGAACCAAATCGCTCACGACTCCCTTCAACTTCA
>DATNPP010000594.1:0-4894 GCA_036703175.1 Oscillatoriaceae cyanobacterium | reverse complement strand
CGATCTGCGCGGCGGATAGCGGCGCCGTACTGAGCAGGCCGCCGTAGCCGAGGAACCCCGGCTCCGCGCCGCTGTTGGCGGTGCTGCTGAGGCCACCGAAACGGTGACGCGCGATGAGCGGGACGAAGGCGAGTTGATCCGAGGCGAACTCGCAAATCGCCCCCTCGAAACGCGCCTCGCGCGCGCGCGCCACGGCCGACAGCCAGGCGCCGCGGTGAAAGACGGTGACGCCGGGGCATTCACGAACCAGGCTCTCCCAGGCCCCCGCGTCGCTGTTCCAGTAGAGCTTCATGGGCGGCCTACTTGCGCGCGCGTCGGATGACGCGGTAAACCGCGGCGATCACGTCGCGGACGTCGCGCTCGCTCATGCGCGGCGAGAGCGGCAGCGAGATCGTGCGATCCGACACCCACTCGGCGTTCGGAAAGTCGCCGCGCTGGAAGCCGAAGCGCTCGCGGTAGAGCGTGTGCAAATGCAGCGCGATGAAGTGCACGCCGGTGCCGATGTTCTCTTCTTTCAGCGCGTTGAGCACGCCATAGCGATCGAGCTTGAGGCGATCGATGTCGAGCAGCAGCGTGTAGAGGTGGCGCGCGTGCTTCGTGTCGGGCTCGTCCGGTGCGGGGATCAGCACCTCCTCGAGCTCGGCGAAGCCCTCGTTGTAGAGCTTCCAGTAGCGATCGCGCACTTCCCAGCTGCGCTCGACGCGCGCGAGTTGATGCAATCCCAGGCTCGCCTGCAGGTCCATCATGTTGTACTTGTAGCCCGGATACAGCGTGTCGTAAGGCTGGTAGCCCTCGGCCGTGTAGCGCTTCCAGGCGTCGCGGCTGATGCCGTGCAGGCTGCGCATGCGCAGCTCGTCGGCCAGCTGCGGGTCGTTGGTCGTGACCATGCCGCCTTCGCCCGTGACGACGTTCTTGGTGCTGTAGAAGCTGAAGACGCTCATGAGCCCGATGTTGCCGACCTTCTGCCCGTGATAGCGGGTCTCGGTGGCGTGCGCGGCGTCTTCGATCACCGGAATGCGATGCTGATGGGCGATCGCCAAAATCGCGTCCATGTCGCACGGCCGTCCCGCGAAGTGCACCGGCATGATCGCCTTGGTGCGCGGCGTGATGGCACGCGCGATCGCCTCGGGTTCGAGGTTCATCGTGATCGGATCGATGTCGACGAACACCGGCTTGGCGCCGACGTGGCAAATCACGTTGGCGGTGGCGGCGAAGGTCATCGGGGTGGTGATCACCTCGTCGCCCGCTTTGATGCCCAGCACGTCGAGCGCCAGATGCAGCCCGGCCGTGCAGGAATTGAGGGCCACGGCGTAGCGTGCCCCCGTGTACTCACAAAAACGTTGCTCGAACAGGCGCGTCTTGGGGCCTGTTCCGAGCCAACCCGAACGTAGCGTGGCCTCGACTTCGCGAATTTCATCTTCTTCGATGAGCGGCGCGCCAAATACCAGGAATTCCGCGCGCTTGGGGGTTTCCGCAAGCAACGAGATGTTGAGCTTGCCTGCGGTACTTCGCGTCTCGGACACCCGGGTCCTCCTGTCTGCCTGGCCTCGGCCAGTTATGCCAGCGGCGGGGGATTGGCCCGCCGGAACACTCACGGTCCGATTCTGTGCTCGGCTGTGGCAAATTGGAGGAGTAAAAGCGCCGAAAGCCTTGGTGCATGTTGCTTGCTTCGCAATTCGCAAGCTTTTGGCCGGACCCAGCGGGGTAAACAGAACGTGACCGAAAGGAGGAGCCGTGCCCGAGAACCGTTTGGACCCCATCAAGCGACAGAGCTACCTGTTCTCGATCCTGCTCGCGGGCGTGGCCGTTCGCGTGCTGGTCGGGCTCTTCCGGCCGCGTTTGGGGCTGGACGAATCCGCCCTCGTGGGCCTCACGGCGGTCGTCTTTTTGGCGCCGACGCTCTATCGCGTCACGCACGGCGAGGAGCTGCTGGATTCGCGCCGCAAGCGCCTGTGCCACGCCCTCTCGATGGTGCTGTCCGCCGGGCTGTTCTGCTTCTACATCGTCTAGCGCGCCCAGGCGCCCTGGTCGATCAGCGCCGCGGTCATCGCCTCGGCCCAGCCGTGGTTCGCGGCCGGATTGGCCGGGCTGGGATGCGTGATGCGACCGATGCGCAGCTCGGCGTTCGGCAGCGCGAGGCGCGCGCGGGCCTCGGCGTAGTTGCCGATGCCGATGATCCACTCGGGCTGTAGCGTCGCGACCACGGCGCGCAGATGGGTGTCGCAGGCCTCCGCGATCGCCGCGCGCTCGGCCGTCGGCAACTGCTCGGGCGTGCGGTTCTTGCCGCTGGCCTCGAGAAAAATCAGCGGGCAGTAGTTCGCCACGAAGTGCCCCTCGAAGAAGCGCTCCGGCGTGCCGAAGCGCGCCGCCATCGCGCCCCAGAAGCGCGTGCCGCTCACCTCGCTGCGCGTGCACGAAAGCCCCAGCACGGGCCGCTTCGGATGCTCCGGATTCGGCTTGCGAATCGGCGCGTCGAGCTGCAGCCAGTCGCGCACGGCGTCGACCTGGCCGAAGGGCACGCCCGTCTGCGCCATGCCCCACGGGCCGGGGTTCATGCCGAGGAAAATCACGCGCTTGCGGCCTCGGCCGAAGCGCCGCACATAGGCCTCGTACATCTCCGCGGCGTAGACGAGCGGATTGTAGACGTGCGTGACCGGAGCACCGAATTGAATCGGCGCGAGCGCGACGGAAAGGGCGTGGGCGGCTTCCAGCAAGGGCATGCTGGAGCCTACCATGTGGCGCGAAGAGTTCTCAAGGCTCGCTACCAGGGGACTTCGGCGATTCAGGCGCTTCGAACCTTCTTCGGCCGTCCCCCTTTGGCCCCATTCTTGCGCGAAGCCGCCGCACGAGCCTCGGAGCGCGTCGCTGCCGCGCGCCGCGCGTTCTCGGCAACGGCCTGACGCGCCAGGTCAGGTGAGCCGAACAGGCGCCAGGTGAGGCCCGGCACGCTGATGTGAACATCAACCTCTGCCCATTCGAGGCTCTCGCCGCCGGCGCCCAACGCGATCTTGGCGAGTTGAGCATCCGTCAGCCCGGCAAGCTCTGGAATGATTTGGATGGGGACTTCCACCCGCATGCCCTTGCGATAGGCGATCGCGAGCACGCCGTTCTTCGCGTCGAAACACGCCTCGAGCGCGCGTGGCTCGACGTCGGCGGCAGCTTTCTCAGCGGCGACCCCGAGGGCGTACTGACGTTCGAAGTCCTCGTTGTCGAGATTCCAATTGCTCATGGGATCAGCCTCTTCCACTCGGACAACAGAAACGCCTGGTGCTCAGCCACGATTCTCCACGCCTCGTAAGCATCCTGCTTGGGCAGCCCCTTGATCTTGACGATTCGAGGCGCCTCGCCGGGATCCCCATCGGAAGACGGGCGGCCGATGTGAATCTTCGCTTCCGCCCCGCCCTTTCCGACGTGCACATGCTCAGGCTCGTGGTCCTCATAGAAAATCACGACGTTGAAGCCGAGCACGCGAAGCACGGTGGGCATGAGTCTCATAATAACCCAACGTGCCAGGTTAAGTCAACCCACCATACTGGGTTTTGGATGCGGAATCGCTCAAGCCGGCAACCGGAGAATCTCATGGTAAGCTGACGGCACCCATCCAGCAGGATCGATTCAATGAAATCCCATCGCCAGGAACTCTTCTTCGAGCTGAAAACCCGCCGCGGTTTCGTGAACATCACGCCGCAAGTCGAGCGTGCGCTGGCCGAGAGCGGCATTCGCGAGGGGCTCTGCCTCGTCAACGCGATGCACATCAGTGCGAGCGTGTTCATCAACGACGACGAGCGCGGCCTGCATCAGGACTTCGAGCGCTGGCTCGAAGGGCTCGCGCCCGAGAAGCCCTACGACCAGTACCGTCACAACGACACGGGCGAGGACAACGCCGACGCCCACCTCAAGCGCACGATCATGGGCCGCGAGGTGGTGGTGGCCGTGACGAACGGCCGGCTGGACTTCGGCCCATGGGAGCAGATCTTTTACGGCGAGTTCGACGGCATGCGCCGCAAGCGCGTGCTGGTGAAGATCATCGGCGAGTAGGCCTAGCGCTTCTGCAAACGGCGCACCAGGCGCTCGAACGCGCTCGCGAAAGCCGTGACGTCCCGGGGGCCGTACGCCTTGGGGCCGCCGAGCTCGAGGCCTTGTTCGCGCAGCGTGCGATGCAAGTTCCAGGTGGCCATTCGCTCGCCGATGCTGGCCTCGTCGAAGATCTCGCCGCGATGCCCAAGCGCCACGGCGCCGCGGGCCACCACCTCGGCGGCCAGCGGAATGTCGGCCGTCACCACCAGATCGGCGGGCGTGACGGCTTCGACGATCCAGCGATCGGCCGCGTCCGGGCCTTCCGGCACGATCACGGCCGTCACTCCCGCCTCGCGCCCGAAGGCCATCGGCTTGTTGCTGACGAGAATCAGCGGCAGGTCGAGGCGATGCGCTGCCCGCAACAGCACGTCCTTGACCGGACAGGCATCGCCGTCGACCAGCAATCGCAAGGCTACATGCCGATGTAGACCGGACCGCCGCCGCCCTCGGGCGGCACCCAGGTGATGAGCTGGTAGGGATCCATGATGTCGCACGTCTTGCAATGGACGCAGTTGGACGGGTTGAGCTTGAGTTCGGTCTTGCCCTCGCCCTTGAGGTCCACCATCTCGTACACGTTCGCCGGGCAGAAGTGCTGGCAGGGGTTGCCGTACTCCTCCTTGCAGCGCGAGTTGCAGATGTCGAAATCCGCGATGCGCAGATGCGACGGCTGGTTCTCCTCGTGCTTCGTGCCCGAACGGTAGACGTCGTCGAGCTTCGAGAAGGTCAGCTTGCCGTCGAACTTGAAGTCGCTCTTGGGCTTGGCGCCGGCCGCGTAGTAGTCGCGGATCTTCTTCATGCGCGCGTGGCCCGGATGCGC
>DATNPP010000460.1:0-3963 GCA_036703175.1 Oscillatoriaceae cyanobacterium | reverse complement strand
TGCTCGTGGGGGCGGACGCGCTGCATCTGTCCTACGTCCACACGCCGATGCGCTACGCGTGGGACCTCACGCACGAGTACCAGGCGACCCTGTCGCCGTTCAAGCGGGCGTTGGCGGCGCCGCTGCTGTCCTACCTGCGCTTGTGGGACGCGACGGCGAGCGCGCGCGTGGACCACTACATGGCGAACTCGAAGCTGGTGGCGGGGCGTATCGCCAAGCACTATCGCCGGCCGGCGACGGTGGTGCATCCGCCGATTCGCTTGGCGGACTTCGCGCTGGGCACCCCCGAGGACCACTATCTGGTCGTGTCGCGGTTGGTGCCTTACAAGCGGGTGGATCTGGCGATCGCCGCCGCGAATGTTACCGGGGCCAAGCTGCGCATTGTGGGCGATGGTCCTTTGTACCGTGAGCTCAAGGCGCTGGCGAAACCCAACGTCACGTTCTGTGGGCATCTGACGGACGCCGAGGTGCGCGCCGAGTACGGACGTTGCCGGGCTTTTCTGTTTCCGGGGTTCGAGGATTTCGGGCTCACGCCGCTCGAGGCCATGGCGGCCGGGGCGCCGGTGATCGCGTACGGGCGTGGTGGGGCGCTGGAGACGGTCGTGGACGGCGTGACCGGCGTGTTTTTTCCGGAGCAGACGGTCGAAAGTCTCGTGGAAGGGATGCGGCGGTTCGAGCAGACGACGTTCTATTCGGAGGCGATTCGGCGGCATGCGGGCGGGTACGACGAGGCGCGGTTCGCGGCGCGGATTCGGGGGATCGTCGAGGGGGCGTGGGGGCATTATCAGGCGCACGGGAGCATGTGGGACTTCGTGGCGGACGCGGAGTCGCCCCCGCTCCCGATTGTCCCGCCTGAACGGCGGTCCAATATCCCTCTCCCACCCTCCGGGGGAGAGGGCAATGCCTCTTCTTCCTCTGCTTCAATTCTCGAGGAGTCCTCGCGGTCGGAGTGGGACGATGTCTGAGGCGCCGGTTTGGTCGGGCGTGGCGGCCGGGGGGGGGTATAGCCCGCAGACGGCCAGTTTGCGGCATCAGCTGCGGCGGCACGTGTATCGCATCGCGTTGCCGCTGGTGATCGCGTCGGACCTTGCGATCGTGGCGGGGAGCTTTCTTTTCTTCTACTTCGCGCGTTTTCGGTGGCACTGGCTGCAGCCGGCGCCGGCGCCCGCGCTTCGGCCGTATTTGCAGGGCAGCGTGCTCGTGGCGATCGCCTGGACGGCCTGCATGGCCCTGCTGGGCCTCTACAAGGAGAAGCGCGGCGCCTCGAAGTTCGACGACGCCATGCTGATGGCCGCGGGCGTCACGCTGGGCGGGCTGTGCACGCTCTCGCTGTCGTTCTTCTACCGCAGCTTTTCCTACTCGCGACTGGTCTTCCTGTACGCCTTTCTCGCGGCGATCGTGCTGCTCGGCGCCTGGCACGCCTGTCTGCGTCTCTTGCAGGAGTGGGGCATGCGTCGCGGCTGGGGCACGCTCAACACGCTGATCCTGGGCTGCAACGGCCTTTCCGCGATGGTCGCGAGCCGCATTCAGGACAATCCGCGCCTCGGCCTCACGCTCAAGGGCGTGGTCGCCATGCCGGGCGAATCCGACCATTCGCAGCCCGTGGCCGTGCTGGGCGACGACACGGATTTGCCGCGACTGCTCGAGGCCCACGAGGTCGACGACGTGATCGTGGCCTGGCCGGCCGGGCACCCGCAGCAGGTCTTCGGCATGATTCAGGCCGTCAGCCTGATGCGCCCGGTCGCCGTGCAGGTGGCCCCCGGCATGCTCGAGTGGATGACGGCCCACTTCGCGATCAGCTCGCTGGACGGTCTGCCGATGCTCGCCATTCGCGAGGTGGCCTTGCGCAAGTGGCACAACCGCGCGATCAAGCGCGCCGTGGACGTGGGGCTCTCGGGCCTGGCGCTGGTCGCCTTGCTGCCGGTTTTCGGGGCGATCGCCGCCGCGGTCAAGCTCAGCTCGCCGGGCCCGATCTTCTACGCGCAGGAGCGCCTGGGTCGCGACGGGCGCACCTTCACGATCTTCAAGTTCCGCTCGATGCCCGTCGCCGCCGAGCCCGACGGCCCGGTCTGGGCGCAACGCGGCGACGACCGCGCGACGCCTTTGGGCGCGCTGTTGCGCCGATACAGCCTGGATGAGCTGCCGCAGCTCTGGAACGTGCTGCGCGGGGACATGACGCTCGTCGGCCCGCGCCCCGAGCGGCCCTACTTTGCGGATCAGTTCCGCGAGCGCGTGCCCAAGTACATGGACCGCCATCTGGTCCGCTCGGGCCTCACGGGCTGGGCCCAGGTGAACGGATTGCGCGGCGACGTGGCGATCGAGGAGCGCACGCGCTACGACATCTACTACGTCGAAAACTGGTCGCTGCTGCTCGATTTGCGGATCATGCTCAAGACGTTGCTCGAAATCTTCAAGCGGCCCGGGTATTAGAGCTTCATCCACCTGTTTTCCCCTCGCCCTCGAAGGGCGAGGGTGGCCGCAGGTCGGGAGTGGGTGATCTCAACGGCGAAGCCGATTCCATCCCCCACCCCAGTCCTGACGCCCTCCCCATCCCTCCGGGAGCGGGGCGAAAACATACTCGACGCTCGCCACGCTGAAAGTTGTTTGCATGTTCCAAGCCCTGATGCTCATCTTCACGTCGATCGTGCTCTCCGTGATCGGCCAGTTCGTGCTCAAAAAGGGCGCCACGGCGCTCGGCCCCATCGGAGGCGCGCACGTGCTGCAATCGGCGATCGCCGTCGCCACGAACCCCTACATCGTCGGCGGTCTGGCCTGCTACGGCCTCGGCGCGGTCACCTGGATCATGGTGCTGTCGCGCGTGCCGCTCAGCTGGGCCTACCCGATTCTGGCGCTCAACCAGGTGTTGATCCTGCTCGTCGCGTGGCTGTTCCTGGGTGAAACGGTCGGCGCGATGCGTTGGGCAGGCGTCGCGCTGATCATCGGCGGCGTGTTTCTCGTCTCGCGAAGCTGATCCATACGGCTCCCTTTTCGGGCCACTCTTCAGGCTCGCCCACCGGATGAGGCGGCCCGTTGGCCATGAAATCTTTGTGCAGACTCACCATTCAAGCTCCCGAGCGCTTGTTTCAGAATGGAACAAGCTTGAGGTGTTGAGTACCGCGAAAGGGAGCGACTTATGCGAATTTTGGTCACGGGGGGTGCGGGTTTCATCGGCTCGCATCTAGTCGAGGCCTACCTGGATGCCGGCCATGAAGTCGCCGTCATCGACAATCTGGTCACCGGCAAACTGGAGAACTTGCCGCAAGGCCGGATTTGCTTCTTCCACGTGGACATCACGGATCGTCGCGCGGTGCGCGAGGCGATCGCGGCCTTCCGGCCGGACGTGGTGAACCACCATGCGGCACAGATGAGCGTGAAGGTCTCGACCGACAGGCCCGTCTTCGACGCCGAGAACAACGTGATCGGCCTGCTGAACGTGCTCGAGGCCTGCGTGGACAATGGCGTCCGCAAGGTGATCTTCGCCTCGTCCGGCGGCACGGTCTACGGTGATTCCGCTCAGATTCCGAGCCCGGAAACGGCGCCGATGGCGCCCATGAGCCCCTACGGCATCACCAAGATGGTGGGCGAGCACTATCTGCGCTATTTCAAGCAGATGCACGGGCTCGATCACACGATCCTGCGCTACGGCAACGTCTACGGCCCGCGCCAGGATCCGCACGGCGAGGCCGGCGTGGTCGCCATCTTCGCCCGCCGCTTGCTCAGCGGCCAGGCCCCGGTGATTCACTGGGACGGCGAGCAGCGCAAGGACTACGTGCACGTGCGCGACGTGGCGCGCGCCAACCTGGCCGCGCTCGCGCGCGGCTCCGGCGAGGTGTTCAACATCGGCGCGGGCACGGCGACGAGCGTGAACGAGCTCTATTCGGTGCTCGAAGATCAAATCGGCAGCGGCATTCGGCCGACGTACGGGCCAAAGCGCGAGGGCGACGTGCGGCTGAGCTACCTGGA
>DATNPP010000579.1:0-1711 GCA_036703175.1 Oscillatoriaceae cyanobacterium | reverse complement strand
CCACTCCCGGCGGTCCGCTAAGAGACTCCCCCTCCCAGTCCGTGTCCCTGAACGGGCCACGGACGTCCCTCCCCCTCGCCAGGGGGAGGGGGCGCGGATCAGGCGCCTTCGGCTTGTTCGGGTGCCGGTTCGCCCGACAGCCTCAGCCAGCGAATCATGGGACCGGCCGTCAGGCCCTGCACGATCAACGAGAACAGCACGTAGCCGAACGTCATGCCCAAAATCAGCCCGCGCTGCGGAAAATCCGCCGGCAAGCCGAGCGCCATCGCCATCGAGAGCGCGCCGCGCAAGCCGCCCCAGACGAGCAGGTTCTGCCAGGTGCGCGGAATCGGCGCGCCCAAAGCGCCCGAGAGCCAGGAGAGCGCATAGACCGAAACGGCGCGCGCCACCAGCACGGCCAGAATCGCGCTCAAAACGGCTCCCGGCAGCAACCACCAGTGCCAGCGCGTCTCTTCCATGCCGATCAGCAAAAACACGATCGAGTTCACCACGAACGCTGCGTACTCCCAGAAGGTCTCGACCACCTCGCGGGCCTCGTGCTCCTCTCGGCGGCGCCAGGCCAGATTGCCGAAGACGCCCCCCGCCGCGACCACGGCCACCACGCCCGACACGCCGCAGGCGTCCGCGACCATGTACGATCCGAACGCCAGCACCGTCGTCACCAGCAACCCCAACAGCGGCGTGTTGCCGACGCGCACCAGCCGCGAGGCCAGCGCCCCCGCCAGCGCCCCGATGCCGGCGCCGCCGAGCATCACGCTGAAGAAGCGCCCCGCCGCGTCCCAGGGCGAGGCCGCGCCGCCTTGCGCGAGCGCGAGCAACGAGGTGAAGAGCACGAGCGCCACGCCGTCGTTGAACAGGCTCTCGCTCTCCACCAGCAGCATCAAGCGTCGGCTCACGTTCAGCCGCTTCAGAATCGCGATCACCGAGATCGGATCGGTCGGCGAGACGATCGCCCCGAACACCAGCGCGACGGCCAGCGGCAGCGCGACGAAATAGGCCGTCATGCTGCCTACGAGCAGCGCCGACGCCAGCGTGCCGAACAGCGCGAGCAGCGTGATCGGAATCCAATCGCGCCGCAGCTCGTGCGCGTCCAGCTGGACGGCCGTCTCGAAGAGCAGCGGCGGCAAAAAGAGCGTGAAGAGCGTGTGCGGCTCCAGGCGCACGGGCGGCAGCAACGGCCCGCTGGCGAGCCCCAAGCCCACGACGACCAAGCCGATCGCGTACGGAAATCGCAGGCGTTCGGAGACGATCGCCACCAGGCTGGCGACGAGCAACAGCCAGATGAAGGAGCCGAGAGCCAGGGTGTGCGGCAAGACGAACCTTTCGTAGCAGGCGAGCCTTCTCTATCCTACCACCCGCCCGTTCGGCTCAAAGTTGCTCGCTGTGGATTCGCCCTCCCTGAGTCTTGCGCTGCCACAGCGCGAGGGTCGCGATCGCGAGCAGCGGCCCGGCCACGTTCGCCCGCCCGCTCATGTGGGCCTCGACCAGCTTTTTCAGCCCTTCGGGCCGGAAGTAGCCGCACTGCAGCGTGGCCGGATCCAGCAGCAACTGCTCGTAGAAGGCGCGCGAATGGGTGCGCAGGCCCTCTTGCGGATCGGCGAACGACTGCATGCGCTTGCTCGGGCGCAAGGCCTGCAGCTCTTTCTTGGCGACGCCCCAGGCGCGCTGGAAGCGATTGGCGTCGATCGACGCGCCGCCCGTGCCGGTGCGC
>DATNPP010000569.1:0-2941 GCA_036703175.1 Oscillatoriaceae cyanobacterium | reverse complement strand
GTGACTTCGTCCGCGAACGAGGAGAGCTGGTCCACCATGATGTTCACGGTGTTCTTCAGTTCCAGGATTTCTCCGCGGGCGTCGACCGTAATCTTCTGGGACAGGTCGCCGTTGGCGACGGCGGTCGTGACCAATGCGATGTTTCGCACCTGCGAGGTGAGGTTACCGGCCAACAGGTTCACGTTGTCCGTGAGGTCTTTCCAGGTGCCCGAAACGCCGGGCACCTTCGCCTGGCCTCCCAACTTACCTTCGGTGCCGACTTCACGGGCCACGCGGGTGACTTCGTCCGCGAACGAGGAGAGCTGGTCCACCATCGTGTTGACCGTGCTCTTGAGTTCGAGAATCTCACCGCGGGCGTCGACCGTGATCTTCTGGGACAAGTCGCCGTTCGCGACGGCGGTCGTGACCAACGCGATGTTTCGCACCTGAGAGGTCAAATTACCGGCCAGCAGGTTCACGTTGTCCGTGAGGTCTTTCCAGGTGCCCGAAACGCCAGGCACTTCCGCCTGGCCGCCCAACTTGCCTTCGGTGCCGACTTCTTTCGCCACGCGGGTGACTTCCGACGCGAAGGCGCGCAACTGGTCTACCATCGTGTTCACGGTGGTGCCGATTCGGAGGAACTCGCCCTGTATCGGGCTGCCGTCGATCGCGAGCGCCATCTTCTGCGTCAGGTCGCCTTCCGCGACCGCGCCGATGACCTGCGCGAGCTGGGTGGTCGGCTGCATCAGGTCACTGACGAGCGAGTTGACCGCGCTCACCGTCGTCTGCCACGCGCCCGTGGCGTTGTCCAGGCTCGCGCGCTCCGTCATGCGCCCTTCGCGCCCGACGGCGCGGCTCACGCGCACGATCTCGTCGGACATGCTCTCGTTCATCGCCATCAGCTCGTTGAACGTGCCGGCGATCGCACGAAACTCGTCGTCATGCTCTTCGAGAAGACGAACCGAGAAATCGCCGTTCTTGGCGGACGTCAGCGCCTGCAACAATTTGTCCATCGGTGACCGCTCGACGGTGGCTGCAGTGGCCGTGCGCTTTTTGGGCATGGGGAAGCTTTCTCCTCGGAAGGAATGACGGGGGCGGAACCGGGTGTCGCGAAATCTGGCTCGGAAAGCCGACTAGAAGCAAAACTTGATAAAGCGACGTTGCAGGATATTAAGATTAATTAAGTAACACCCGTTCATCATACTTTACGTCGCTTCACACGGTCAACCCGAAAGTTACTGCACGGGCGCGGTTCCGGGTCTAAACGAACAAGCGCGCTCGGGAGCGATCAGGGCGTTGGACGCCGTCGGATCCTGATGACGAAATGTTTTGAGCAGTCGATGCCCTCGGAAGGCTGATTCCAGCGTCTGATCAGGGCCTAGATCGCCGTATTCCGCGCTCAGCGGGCCATGTTACCCCTGCCTTTAATAAGAGATCGTAATTAATTTCCACATGATCCAAAACGTTTGCCTGGGGAAAGAGCGGGGCGCGGCGGCATGGTGTGAATTTCTGCAAAACGCCTGTAAGCCAAGGGCCTGCGCCCTGGTGTAGAATGGGTGGCCCGCGCCCGCACGTCAGAACACCCCGTGAAACCCGAAACCAAGCTGATTCTTCAAACGCTCGGCCGCTACAAGGGCCGCTATGCCCTCGGCGCTCTGGGCCTCGCCGGCTCCGACGTCGGCCAGCTCGTCACGCCGTACCTGGTGGGCCAGGTGATCGATCGCCTGAGCGCGCATCATCTGGACGCGCACGGCGTCGAGCTCTATGCGCTCGGCATTCTCGCCTGCGCTGTCTTCACGGCGCTCTCGCGGCTGCTGTGGCGTCAGTGCGTCTTCGGCGCGGGGCGCTTCATCGAGTGCGATCTGCGCGAGCGCCTGTACGATCACCTCAAGACGCTCTCGGCGAGCTTCTTTCTGGACAACAAGATCGGCGCGCTGATGGCGCACGCCACCAACGACGTCTCGGCGATTCGCGGCGTGGCGGGAGAAGGCGTCATGTCCGGCGTGGACGGCCTGTTCATGTTCATCGGCAGCGCGGGCATGATGCTCGGCACCGTCGATTGGCGGCTGGCGCTCGCCGCGCTCGCGCCGATGGTCTTTTTGCCCTTCGCCTCGTACGGCATCGGCCGGCGCTTGCATTCATCCTATCGCCTGGTGCAGGACGCCTTCAGCGTGCTGTCGGATCGCGTGCAGGAGAACATCGCGGGCATTCGCGTGGTCAAGGGCTTCGTGCGCGAGACGCAGCAAATTGCCCACTTCGGCGAGACGAACGAGGCGTATCGCAGAGCCTATGCCCACATGGCGCGCTACGACCGTGCGATGGATCCCACCGTGAGTCTGCTTTCCGGCGCGAGCTTCGCGATCGCCCTCGGCGTGGGCGGGCATATGGTGCTCGCGGGCCAGCTCACGCTCGGCCAGTACGTGGCCTTCAACTCGTTCCTCGCGATGCTCACCTGGCCGATGCTGGCCTGGGGCTGGGTGATCAACATCCTGCAGCGCGGCAGCGCTTCGGCGGCGCGCTTGCAGGCGCTCTTCGACGTGCGCCCCGAGGTCGCCGACGCGCCCGACGCCCAAGCGCCCGAGGTCAAAGGCCATCTGAGCCTGCGCGGGCTGACCTTCGCGTACGGCCCCGAGTTGCCGAACGCTCTCGAGAACATCAGCATCGAGGCCGAGCCGGGGCGTGTGATCGGTATTCTCGGAACCACCGGCTCGGGCAAGACGACGCTCGCGAATCTGCTTGCGCGCCTCTTCAATCCGCCGAGTGGGCAAGTGCTGCTCGACGGCGTCGACGTGCTCGACTGGCCTTTGCAACAGCTGCGGCGGGCGATCGCCTACGTCCCGCAGGATTCGTTTCTGTTCTCGCGCACGATCCGCGAGAACATCGCGCTGGAGCCCGAGCCGCACACCGAGGACGAGATACTCGAGTCCTCGCGCCTGGCGCAACTGGACGGCGACGTGCAGGG
>DATNPP010000568.1:0-4326 GCA_036703175.1 Oscillatoriaceae cyanobacterium | reverse complement strand
GATGCCGCGTCGCCCATGGCATAATGGCGCCGGGAGGATCGAGTCATGGAAGAGAGTAAGGTTGCGCGGATCAACGAGCTGGCCCGCAAGGCGCGCGAGTCGGGCCTCAGCGACGAGGAAAAGGCCGAACAGCAAGCGCTGCGCCGCGAATACGTCGACGCGGTGAAGGCCAGCCTGCAAGGGCACCTCGAGAACATTCGCTACGTCGACTGAAACGGGCAATTAAGCTTGGGTTAAAAACCGCAAGGGAAGCCGCTATACGGGCCATAAGTCCTGTGGAGTTGTGGTTGGTAAGGAAGGTTCCCCGTGGTACGCCCAGCGTCCCATTCATCGCCGAAGCCTGCGCCTGCGCGTAAGGCCGCCGCTGCGCCGTCGCCTGCGCCGGCGGATAAAACGGCTTCGACCAACTCGACCGCTGTCGTCGCGGCGATCGCCACCAAGGCGCCGACCGTCGCCGCTTCGGCCGTGGACGCGACCTCGACCCAGCAGGCCACCGACGTGGTCTCGAAAGTCGCCACGACGACGCCGGATGCCGCCGCCACGGTGGTCTCGGACGTCACGGCGGCCGAGCCGACCAAGGCCGCCAACGTGGTCGCCAACATCGCCAAGCAGCAGCCGACCAAGGCGAAGGCGATCGTCACGCAAGTCGCCAACCAGAACCCCGTGCACGCGGCCAAGCTGCTCACGACGATGGCCAAGAAGGACCCCGGCACCGCCATCTCGCTGGCGATCGCGGCCGTCGCCGGCGGCGGCGTCATCGCGCTCATCAACCACGCCCTCGCGGCGCGCAACAACGTCGCCAAGATCTCGACCACGGTCAAGGCCGTCAAGGACGCCAAGGTGGCCGGCACGAAGGTCGGCACGGCCACCCGGCAGGTGCTGAAGCAGGACGCCGAGAAGCAACTCAGTTCCGAGCAAGCGCCGCTCGGCTGGCTCGGTCGCGCCGGCTCGGGGCTCAGCGTGCTCGCCGGCCTCGGCGGGCTCGTGAGCATGCCGGGCGACGTGAAGGCCTTCGCCGGCAAGCGCAACCTCGTCAACGGCGACGCCGTCGTGGCGGACGGCCTCTACGTCTTGCGCGGCGCGAACGATGCCGTGAAGCTCGTGAAGAACTCCAGCGTGGGCTTTTTAGGGGCCAAGGTCGCGCCGGCCCTCTCGATGGCGGTGGATGCGACGGACGCCGTGCGGCGCGTGCAGGCGCTCCGCGGAGGCAACCTCACCAAGGGCGACGTGATCGACAACGCCACCTTCCTGGCAGGCGACGCCCTCGATGCGGCCGGCTCGGGGTTGATCATGACGGGCGTGGGATTGCCGATCGGCGCCGGCCTCAAGATCGCCGGCATGGGCTTCAGCTTGCTGGGCATCGCCGAAAGCCACCTGGGCGCCGTGCAAAACTTCGCCGAGAAGGCCACGAGCTGGGTCGGCCATGCGGTCAGCAAGCTGAACCCGTTCAACTAATCCTCGAACCGCCTGGGCATTGCCCTCCTCCTCCGCGAGGGAGGAAGAGGGCTTCGGCTCTCGCTGGCCAGATCGCTCCGGCGTCGAGCGGTATTTCAGCTGGCAACCGTGGCGCCGTCCTCGTCTTGGCGCTTGTTCCAAATCCGCGAAACCGTCGAGCAGGCACATCTTCATTACGGCCACATTAATTTTGGCCACTCTTGCCTGTAGACAGATTTGTTTTCTGGTAGGGTGGTACAAGAAGACTGTCAGATCGACGCTATCATGCGGTTTTCGGCACCACTCGCCAGGATTCTTAACAGTTTAATTGTGTCGTAAATCACAGAGTGGTGGAGCCGCCGGCTCTAGACTGAATTGGTTTTTTTTGCCACGGAAAGCCCGTCAGATCAGGAGGTTCGGAGCGGTGGAGAGGCTCGTTGTCGAAGGGGGTAGCCCCCTCAGCGGTACGATTCGCGTGAGCGGCGCCAAGAATTCCGCCCTGGCCCTGATCGCCGGCACTTTGCTCGGCGAAGGCGTCACGACCCTGACCAACGTCCCGCATCTGCTGGACGTGCGCATCATCAGCGAGGTGCTCGAGAGCCTGGGCGCGTCCGTCAGCTTTGACGACGAGGGCACCATGCGCGTCGACGCGCATCGCGTGAACCGTTACGAAGCGCCTTACGAGCTCGTGACCAAGATGCGCGCCTCGTTCTTCGTGCTGGGCCCGATTCTGGCCCGCATGGGCCGCGCGCGCATTCCGCTGCCCGGCGGCTGCGCGATCGGCTCGCGTCCCGTGGACCTGCACCTCAAGGGCCTGCGCGCTCTGGGCGCGACGGTGCAAATCGAGCACGGCTACGTCGAGGCGGCCGCGGATCGCCTGTACGGCGCAAACATCTACCTGGATTACCCCAGCGTCGGCGCCACCGAGAACATCATGATGGCCGCGACCCTCGCCGAGGGCATCACGGTGATCGAGAACTGCGCGCAGGAGCCGGAAGTGGTGGACCTGGCCGACATGCTCAACGCGATGGGCGCGGACGTGCGCGGCGCGGGCACCGAGCGGATCGAGATTCACGGCGTCGAGTCGCTCACGGGCTGTGAGCATCGCGTCATTCCGGATCGCATCGAGGCCGGCAGCTTCATGATGGCCGCCGCGATCACCCGCGGCGAGGTGCGCCTGACGGGCGTGCGCCTGGATCATATGCAAGCCGTGGTCGCCAAGCTGACCGAGGCGGGCGTGTTGATTCAGCCGGACGGCCCGAACGAGGTGATCGTCAAGGCGCCGCAAGAGCTTCAGCCGGTCGACGTTCGCACGATGCCGTACCCCGGCTTCCCGACCGACCTGCAAGCGCCGATGATGGCCCTGCTCGCGACGATTCCGGGCACCAGCATGATGACGGAGACCGTCTTCGAGAACCGTTTCCTGCACGTGGACGAGCTGCTGCGCATGGGCGCGAACATCAAGACCGAGGCCAACGCGGCCGTGATTCTCGGCGGCGGCCGCATGACGGGTGCGCCGGTGAAGTCGACGGACCTGCGCGCGGGCGCGGCCCTGATCCTCGCGGGCCTCGCGGCCGAAGGCGAGACCTACGTTTCGGGGTTACACCACATCGACCGTGGGTATGAGGGGATCGTGCAGAAACTTGCCGATGCGGGCGCCCGGATCACCCGGACCCAGGTGGCCGACCCTTTGCCCGTTTAGGGTTGTCGGACAGCCCTGAAAGCCTTTGATTCCCCGGCCGGTTCTCACGAACCGGCCGGGTCCTTTTTTTCGAATGACCAAGCACCTTTTACTCGCTGCTCTGCTGCCGTTCCTGGTGGCCGCCACGCCCGCTCCGACGCCGCCCGCTTCTTCGACGGCACTGCCGGGGCTGATGGGCGTGCGCGTCCAGGCGGATGCGCAGACGGCGCAGCTGACCCTGCAACTGCCGGCCGCGGTGCCGTTCCAGGCGCGATCCGACGATCAGGGCTGGAGCCTGACGTTGCCGGGCCTCGGTGCGGGCGTGGGGGCGCCGCCGTTTTCCGATCCGGTGCTCACGGGTTTCACGGCGAACGCGGACTCCACGGGCCTGACGCTGCACCTGAATTGGGCCTACTGGTGCCCGAGCGCCGTGACGACGAGCGCTGACGGTCTGACGCTGACGGTCAACTTCCAGAAGGTCTATCACGACGAGCAGGACGAGACGCTGGCGCCCGGCGTGATTCACGCGCATCTCCGCGAGGCGGATGAGAACGGCCCGCTCAATATCCACGTGCTGCGCGTGGACACGCACCAAGCCGGCGTGCGCCTGGCGCCGGTATTGTCCGGCAAGGGGTTCTTCGGCCGCGAGCCGGTCGAGGCGATGCTGGCGCGCACGCACGCGATCGCCGGCGTGAACGGCTCGTACTTCTCGTTGAAGACCGGCGAGCCGGCCGGATTGCTGATGCTCGACGGCCGCGTGATCGCCTCGCCTTACGCGAACCGCGCGGCGCTCGCCATCGGCCAGGACGGGCAGCTTTACATCGGCAACACCGATCTCGCGAGCCGGCTCGTGCTGCCGGGCGGGCAGAGTTACGACTTCGACGGGGTGAACAAGCCCTGCGGGCTCAATCGCATGGTGCTCTACAACGGCGCGTACGGCGATTCGATCACGGCCGTGCGGGGCGCGCGCGAGTTCGCGCTGCAATCCGACGGCACGGTCTGCGCGATTCAGGACGCGAGCTGCGCGGTGCCGGTCGACGGCTATGTCATCGCGGCGCAGGGCCAGCCAGCCGAGTGGCTGTCGCGCTACGTGAAGCTTGGCACGCGCGTGCAAGTGGAGAACCCGCTTTTGACCTACTGGCCGAATGCGCGCTCGGCGCTGGGCGGTGGGCCGATTCTCGTGCAGCGGGGGCAGATTCAGATCGATGCGG
>DATNPP010000565.1:0-8424 GCA_036703175.1 Oscillatoriaceae cyanobacterium | reverse complement strand
CCCTCTCCCACCCTCCGGGGGAGAGGGCAATGGATTGTCGGTCCATCAGGGGAGCCAAGCGCATACCGTGCCGCTTGACACCCATCCCTCGACCGCTTACCATAGCCCCTGGCGATGAAGCTCGCCGGGCCTCCGGGCCGAACCGCCTTCGTGCTGATAGCTTCTGCCAGCCCCTCGTGGGCGGCAGAGGCTTTTTTATTGGGAGGACTCCATGCAAGCGGCGATCATGGTGGCCCTGGGCGGCATCCTGGGTGCCCTCTCACGCTACTACCTCACCATGACCCTGACGAACCGCCTGGGTGCCGCCTTCCCCTGGGCCACATTGATCATCAACGTCACGGGTTGTTTCCTGCTGGCGCTGATCTCCACGCTCGCCGCCGAGCGCACCGGAATGGTGTCGCCCGAGCTGCGCTTGCTCCTCGCCGTGGGTTTCTGCGGCGCCTACACCACCTTCTCCACCTTCGGATTCGAGACCTTCTCGCTGCTGCGCGCGGGCAGCGTGCTGGAGGCGATCGGCTACATGGCGATGAGCAATCTCGTCGGCCTGGCGGCGGTCGTCCTCGGCGCTTACTGCGCGCGGGCGCTGCCTTGAAAGGAGTCGCCATGCCGACCGCGGGACCTGCCCAACTCTTGACCGTCTACCTGCACGAGCACGACCATTACCACCACGAGCCGCTGCATCTGGTGCTGCTGGATCGCGCTCACCGCGCCAAATTGGCCGGTATCACCGTGCTGCGCGGGGTGGCCGGCTTCGGCAAGGCCGGCCATGTACACGCCGGGCTGAACGAAGTGCTGCAGGCGGATCTGCCGCTGGTGGTTCAGATTGTGGACAGCGAGGAGGCGATCGCCGCCTTTTTGCCAACCGTGCGCGAGCTGGCGCCGAGCAAGCTCGTGACGCTGTCGCCCGTGGTGATTCCCTAAGGGCCTCAAGCCCCGGCGTGCGTGCTGTCCGCCATCTCGAGCAGCTTCAACACCGTCCGCCAGTTGCGTCCCGTACCGGTCGTCTTGAGCCGGCGCCCGACGTAGTTCGGCGTCTTCGTGCGCGCCAGGCCGTCCGGGCAGTGAATGAAGACCTCGCGCCCTCTCACGGCGAACGCATCCGGCGGCGCGAAATTGGGGTCGAGCGACGCCACGTTCTCGGGCGCCGGCTCGGTCTCCAGAAAGACGATCAACAGCTTGGCCGGATCGACGTCCTCAGGGAACGGATTCGCCCGCGTCACCGCGGCCAGTTCGTCCCGCGAGCGCAGAATCACCGTGGACGTGAAACCGAAGCGCTCCTGGATCTTCCGAGAAATCGCCTCGGCCAGCCCATCCGTCCCCACGGGCGCGCGGAACACCGCGTTGCCGCTTTGAATGTACGTCTGCACGCCCTGGCAGCCCAGCTCCGCGAGCAGGGCGCTCAAGTCCCTCATCGGCAGCTTGTTGTGGCCGCCCACATTGATGCCGCGCAGCAGCGCGACGTAAGTATCGAGTTCAGCAGTAGGCATGACGGGCAGTATACCGAACTGCCCGTCATGCCACCAGGGCCTCACTCGACGCGCCAGTACACGCCGTGTTCGCGCGCGAGCAGCCCGTGTCCGATCAGCTCGCGCCGCAAGGTCGCGAAGTCCGGATGGTGCCGCCCGATCAGCGTGTTGACTTCGCGCTCCGGGTAACGCTTACCGTGCTCGAAGCGCTGGGCGAGCCAGTGCAGCACGACGGCGCGCTTCTTGCGGCTGGCGGGGATTTCCTTCAGGCGCTCGCCCTCGAAGAAATCCTTGAGCACCTTGCGCTCCCAGGCCTCGCCTTCCACGTCGTCGGCCAGCGCGGCGACCTTCTCGGCGGTGAGGAGGTCCTTGCTCATGGTCGCGAGCGCGTCCAGGTTCAGGAAGTAGTGGTGGCTCGTGCCTTCCGCGCGCATGCCGACGAGCCCCAAGCCGCGCAGCTTGGCGAGGTGGTGGGAGACGGTGGGGCCCTTGAGCGCCAACAGCGCCGCGAGCTCCTCGACGGTGGCCTCGCGCGTGGCGAGCACCCCGAGCAGCCGCAGGCGGCTCTCGTCGGCGAGGGTTTTGAAGAACGTGAGCAGCGCTTGCAGCTCGTCCTGAGACATGGGAAACCTCCTTTCGATGGGGTTCTATATAGATGTCGATCTATATAAATAACGATCAAGGAAGCATCTGTCAAGGCGATCGCCCGTCCGTTTGACACTCGGATCTCCCCCGGCTATTCTGGAAGGCTTCACAGCTCTCGACGCCCGGCAATCGGAGGGTTTGCCATGTCCGCTTCACCCGTGCTGATCACCGAACGCCTCGTCCTGCGCCCCATGCGCGAAGACGACGTCCCCGCGCTGATGGCCGTGCTCTCGGATCCCGTCCAGATGGCCCACTACCCCGCCCCCTTCGATCGCGCGGGCGTCGAGCGCTGGGTGCAGCGCACGCACGAGCGCTACGCCCGCGACGGCTTCGCGCTCTGGACGGTCGAACTGAAGAACGGCGAGGTCATCGGCGACTGCGGGCCGACGATGCAGACGCTCGGCGGCGAGCCCGTCGTCGAGATCGGCTGGCACATCGTCCCTGCGCATCAGCGGCGTGGCTACGCCACTGAGGCGGCCCGCGCGTGCCTCGGCTGGGTCTTCGCGCACACGGACGCCGAGCGGGCGGTCTCGTTCATGACGTCGACCAACCTCGCCTCACGCCGCGTGGCCGAGAAGATCCACGCCCGGTTCATTGGTCCGATCGAAGACCGCGCGGGCTTGCCGCACGTGGCGTTCGAGACCACCCGCGCCGCGTACGCCCATCCGTCGGCTTGATAACCGCCTGCTGCTCGACTACCCTGGGAGGCCCTCGAATTCGAGGATGAACGAAAGGAGGCCGCTATGACTGTGATTGTGCTGAACCGCCGATTCGACGCCGTCGTCCCGGGCCTCCTCGCGATCGCCTGAGCCAAAGCCGCGATCGCAGGCGCTCCTGGGACTATCCAGGAGACTGCAACATTGCAAGACCATCTCGTTCACCTCGGGTGGAACGACCGCATCGCTGCGGCGTTCCAGCCCTACGCCGGCCATGGCTATGAGCCCGGCCGGGTTTCCATCGTCCATCAACACCTCTGTCGCGTCCTCACCGCCACCGGCGACACCCTCGCCCAGGTGACGGGCCGCTTCCAATTCGAAGCCGCCGGCCCCCAGGATTACCCGGCCGTCGGCGATTGGGTCGTGCTGCAAACGCAGCCCGACGGGCGCGGATTGATCCACGCCGTGCTGCCACGCGGGAGCAAGTTCTCTCGCAAGGCGGCCGGCTCGCCGGCCACCGAGCAGGTGGTGGCGACGAACGTCACCACTTTGTTCCTCGTGAACGCCCTCAACCACGACTTCAACCTGCGCCGCCTCGAGCGCTACCTCACGCTCGCGTGGGAGAGCGGCGCGAATCCGGTCGTCGTGCTGAACAAGGCGGACCTCTGCGCCGAGCTGCCGGAAAGGATCGCGGCGTGCGAGGCGATCGCCCTGGGCGCCCCGGTCCACGCCGTGAGCGCCGCCACGGGAGAAGGGCTCGAGGTGCTCGCTTCCTACCTCGGCACCGGCGAGACGGTCGCCCTGTTGGGCTCGTCGGGCGCGGGCAAGTCGAC
This sequence comes from Oscillatoriaceae cyanobacterium, assembly GCA_036703175.1. Lineage (GTDB taxonomy): Bacteria > Cyanobacteriota > Sericytochromatia > S15B-MN24 > JAQBPE01 > DATNPP01. The sequence continues at coordinate 4,824 of DATNPP010000565.1, read as the reverse complement.
CCTGCTCAATCGGCTGTGTGGGGGCGATCGTCAGCGCACGCAGGCGGTCCGCGACGGCGACGACCGCGGCCGACACACCACGACGCATCGCGAGCTGGTGCCGTTGCCCTCCGGCGGTCTGCTGATCGACACGCCGGGCATGCGCGAGCTCGCCATGTGGGGCGGCGCGGACGGCTTCGAGGAGACCTTCGAGGACGTTTCCCGCCTCGCCGCCGATTGCCGCTTCCGCGATTGTCGCCACGCGCACGAGCCGGGCTGCGCCGTGCGTGCGGCGATCGAGACCGGCGAACTGGACGAGGGGCGACTGCGCAGCTTCACCAAGTTGCAGCGCGAGGTGGCTTATCAGGCCCGCAAGAGCGATCGTCCGGCGAGCCTGGCGGAAAAGGCGCGCTGGAAGCAGATTCACAAGGCTGCCAAGCAGCATGACAAGCGCGGACAGCCCCTTTAAAGGGGCTGTCCTGAAATTGAAACGAGACTTAATCTGCATATAAGACGACATGCGGACGAACATCTCGATAACAAGGGAGTGGAGTGTTGTCGTTGGAGGTGAATCCCATGGGAATGATCGATGGCCTGGTGAAGCACGTGATCAACTCGCAGGACATGAAAGACTTGATGGATCGGCAAGCCAAGGCCTTGTTGGATTCGCCCGAGCTTCCCAAGCTGATTGATCAACAGGGTCACCAGTTGCTCAACTCGCCTGAAGCGAAACAAGCGATCCAGGACCAGCTCCGCGCTGTCATCGGCTCGGACGAGTTCGCCTCGACCGTCAAGAAAGTCGTCACTTCTCCGGACGTCAAACAATCCCTGCAGCACGGCACCGAGAACATCCTGGCCTCGCAGCAAATGAGCGATCTGGTCGCCAAGGCGGTGCATGATTCGGTGCAGGACATGGTGACCATGCCGTTCCGCCTGGCCGGCCAGGCGGCAAAGCAGGTCTTCACGCTGCCGTTCAACCTGGTGCGCCATTTGGCTCCATAACTTGCGTTCGGTACGCTCATCTGCTAGAATGCCCAGGCAATGCGCTCATAGCTCAGTTGGATAGAGCGTCTGACTACGAATCAGAAGGTCGCAGGTTCAAGTCCTGCTGAGCGCGCTAGGCGAGAAGCTGGTTCCCAGGTTTTCTGGGGCCGGCTTCTTTTTTAATTGCTACACAGTTGCTACGGTAGCAATCGAGGTTGGACTATTTTCATCGACGTTTCTGATCTGGCAAGACATGTCGAAAATGCGTTCCCTTTTTCCTTTGGATCTTCTGCCCTTGCCGTGGGCGCGGTGTTCGCACAAATCTCCGACTGCCAACAACCTGGTTTGACGCGTGATGAAGTATTTCTTAATAATAAACTGTGCGGTACAACCGAAAGCATGGGAGCCTGTCAACCGATAGTTCCCTTGACAGCGTCTTGAGCGGGTTTTAGAATTGAGACGCTAAAGGAGGTCGTATCTTGCCTGCTACTCTGATTACTCTTGATGAGGAAATTCTCGCCCTACTCAATCAAAAGGGCGGTAGCGCTACGACCCAGGAGCTGATCGACCATTTCGACGGTGATGCACGAGCTGTCCGGGCATCGATCTGGTCGCTGCGCGAGAGCGAGAAGGTCGCTTTTGACGCTGAGTGGAATTTGAAGCTGAAGTAGCTCATTCCCTCCACAATGTCGAAGGCAGACGCAGCCGACGCCTCGCTTCGAGCGAGCCGTATTTTTGAAGCACCGCACGATTCAGAAGATTCCCGATCCCCCTTCGAAAGGGATCGGGATCGAGTGCTATATTCGACTGCTTTTCGACGCTTGGCCGGGGTGACGCAGGTGGTTCATGCCGGTGAAGGCCATGTCTTTCACAACCGCCTCACACACTCTGTTAAGGTTGCGCAGATCGCCCGCCGAATAGCAGAACGACTAGAGCGCGATCCACGAGAAGAGACCAAAGAAGTCATTCGTCGTTGTGGTCTGGATGCCAGCGTGGTCGAAACCGCTGCCCTCATTCATGATATGGGCCACCCGCCGTTCGGCCACGCTGCAGAACATGTGCTTGACAAGCTCTGCATCGCTAGTGAGGTGCCGGAGGGGTTCGAGGGGAACGCCCAGTCATTTCGAATCGTCACAAAAGTCGCTACGCGAAACGCGAAGGAACAGGGCTTAAACCTTACGAAGGCGTCGCTCAACGCGATTCTGAAGTATCCGTGGTCTCGAGGCGAAAAGGGTACGTACGAGTACGAGAAGCGCAGCTTCTATGAGAGTGAAGCCGAGGAGTTTCACCGCGTTCGTGAGTTGGGACCGGCCACCACGAACCGCTGTCTTGAGGCCGACATTATGAACTGGGCCGACGACGTTGCTTACTCGGTTCATGACGTGGACGACTTCTACAAAGCAGGCCTGGTGCCACTTGACCGGCTTCTGCAGAAGGGTCCGGAGCAGGAGAGGTTCATAAGCGGGGTCATCGCCTATTGGACCGAGAAGAAGGCTCTTGAGGGCAAACCAACCTTCGACGAGGCTTTGCAGATCCTCAATGGTTCCAGCCTCAACTGGGCACCGGAGGAGATTCGGGAACCCTTTGTTGGAAACAGGCAACAACGGGCAGCATTGAACTTTTTCGCGAGCGAGCTTATCGGTCAGTATGTAAAGAATTTCAGCGTCGAATATCGGGAAGGTGGGCCATTCATTTCGATCCCGGAGATGATTATCAAGCAGGTCAATCTTCTCAAGGATATAATGTGGTACTACGTATTCACCGACTCCGGCCTTGCCTCGCAGCAATATGGGCATGCGAAGGTTATCACTTACCTATTTACTTCTTTCATGGAAGCATCTACTTCCAAACGCAGTAGTATCATTCCATATCCGTTCCGAGACTACCTGGATGAACTCAAGGCAGAAGGACGCGCCGGTGAGGACGAAAAACGCCTCCGAACCCGCATTGTTGTTGACTTGATCGCCAGCATGACGGAACAGCAAGCACTGGCCATGTACCAGCGTTTGTCAGGAGCCACTCCAGGCACCATCATGGACCTCATCTACAGGTAGTCGGCTTCTTACTTTGAGTCCTGGGCTCTGTTATGGGCTTCACGGGCCCTGTGACGAGAGCCATATTAGTGGATCGCGACCTCAAGTCGATATTGGATATCTGGGCTGGCTCTTACGCCGCTCCGCTGACCGTAGAGGATCTGCGAGAGATCCGCGACAACGTAGTTGGCTTCTTCAAGGTATTGGAAAAGTGGCAGAGACTCGACGTGGCGCCGGCCATGCCGGCAGCTCCACTAGGGCCCTCACCCACCGACAATACCGGCGGCGAATGACGGTTCACTTCCGGCGCGGCGCCCAGCGTCCCGCAGCGTCGTAGTTAGGACTGCACTCCAAGCCCATGGCCTGCCAGACCATATCGAAGACGGGTTTGAAGGCAGCGTGAAGGTCCAATGGCCAGGTCTCGACATCGAAGTCGGGTAGCACGAGGTCGGTCTCGCTGACCATATGCCCTGGGGACTGACCGTGATCTTCGGGCATGACCATGCCGTTCACGCCAACAAGTGACAGGGCGATCAAGTAGGGCGGGTGGATCTCGAGCGACTCCAAAAGCTCTAGGTAAGAGCGGGTGGTTTCGACGACCTCACCTTCGTAGCGCGAGTTAAACCATAGCTTCCCGTTGCCTTCTACGATGAAGGTCGAGTCCACGGCCTCGATGGCGCCGCTTCGGAAGACCTGTGTGTATGCCTGGGCCCTGCCACCCTGCGTGCTCTGGTACGCCAAGGCGCCGTCAAAGTTGATCAGCCAGCTCTCCGATCCCAGCTCGCCCGAGTGGAAGGTCTTGAGCCGGCGGTTGCGCCTGAACGTCGCGATCTGGTCGGGCGAGAGCATCGGCCGGTTGCTGGCGAACGCCTGAAGGGGGAAAATATGAAGGACCACGCGGTTGGTGTATTCCAGCTCGATCGGTGTTCTGCCGTCAACGATCAAACGCAGCCGTCGCCCCCGCTCATCTCGAAGGCGATCCCCAAGCACACCTGCCGTGGTAAAGGCGTAGCGCAGCTCGGTCACATCGAGCTGACGCTTGCCGGTGGTGCTGCGTGCCCAGAACGAGTTGGTCGTCTCTCCGACCATGTGAGGGGCTGCGAAGCTCTTGGGAACACGAAGTATCAACACGCGCTTGTCGCCGCAGGCGATCAACCGATGCTGGATGCCGGCGATCTTTGGGGTGACATTGGAGTCGAGCATGAGGGTCAGGCGATCGACAAAGGCATCGGGATCGTCCTTGTCGCGCAGCCCGACCACCTCGATCTTCTTGTTGATGCCGAAGATGATGTCGCCCCCCTCTGCATTCGCTAATGCAGAGATGTCACGCATGGCTTCCTGGCGGATCTTCTCTTGGTCCGCATCCCGAGCGCGTGAGAACGGGTAGAGTACCTCCTTGTACTCCAAGGTCTTGCTCTCCAAGGCCCCCGCGTCGAGTAGAGCGAGAATATCGTCACCGGTGATCTGGGCAAGAGGCTTTCTAATCATTGGCGTCTGTCCTGTTCGTTGATGTGTGTGCCGAGGGCTTTTACGGCCTCTTGGAGGGCGTCAGGTTAGATGGCACACTCGGAGGGTTTCGGCCAGGGCACGCTGGGCAGATGCCTCGTCCCTCCAGCGTGTGGCAAGAATCATCCGAGCGAGATCCACCGGCAACGCCTCATTGAACTTCAGGTCCTCGATCGCCGCATCTGGAATCGGGACGTCCAGGCTCGAGGCTTGGAGTGCCTCGATCGCCGTCTGCAGCGAGTCGCTTTCTTTGGTTAACCGACACCGGATTGCGACGTTGTCGACGCTCTTCACCTCGAAGCCGGCGGCGGCGATGCCCGTC
>DATNPP010000561.1:0-7515 GCA_036703175.1 Oscillatoriaceae cyanobacterium | reverse complement strand
GTCGAGGCGGGCGGCGCCAGCGGCGTCACGTGCGTGCGCGCTTGCAGCGCCGTGGCCGGCTCGTTGAAGGCGATGTGGCCGTTGGCCCCCAGGCCGAGCAGCGTCAGATCCAATCCACCGGCGTCGGCGATCGCCTTTTCGTACGCGGCGCATTCGGCTTTGGGATCGCGGGCGCGCCCGTCGAGCACCCGTGCGCGCTCGGGCGGCAGGCCCAGCGGCCCGTAGAGCTGCTGCCGAAAGAAGGCCGCGAACGAGCGCGGATCGTCCGCGCCGAGCCCCAGGTACTCGTCGAGCGCGAAGAGCCGCACGCGCTCGAAGTGCGCGCCGTGCTTGCCCGCATCCACCAGGTGCGCGTAAAGCGTCTCGGGCGTCTTGCCCGAGGGCAGCGCGAGCACGCTCTCGGGCTTCTCGTGCAGCTGAGCGAGCAGGCGCACGGCGACCGCCCGGCTCATCGTGTCGTGATCCGGGTAAACGTGCAGCTTGATGCTCATTACTTTAAAGGCAACCCGATCTTGGTGAACGCCTCGCGCACCGGATCGTAGTCCGCCGGATTGGCGGGCACGAAGCCGTCCACCTCGTACATCTCGGCCAGTTTGTGGCGCCCCTCGGGCGTCTTGCTCAGGTTCAGCAGCGCGTCGCGCATTCTCGTCACGAGCTTGGGATCGAGGCGGTCGCTCACGACGATCGCGCCCGCGGGAATCGGCTTGGAGTAGGCGATCACCCGGATCTCGCTGGCCTTCGGGCCCAGAATGGCCTTCCACGGCACGTCGCCGCCGTGGGTGTCGTTCGCGAAGGTGGCCGCGGCGTCGACCTTGTGGTTCACGAGCGCCAATACCGCCGCGTCGTGGCCGCCGGCGTAGATCACGTGCGTGAAGTCCTTGTCCGGATTGAGGCCGGCGTTCAGCAGCATCACCTTGGGATAGATGCTGCCCGAGGTGCTGCTGGGGTCGACGAACGCGAAGCTGTGGCCCTTGAGCTGTTTGAGCGTATGGATGCCCGTGTCCTGCCGCGTGAGGATCGCCGAGTAGTAGCTCGCATGGTTGTGGTAGAGGCTCTTCAGAATCACGTGGATGTGGCAGACGTGCTCCGCGAGCACCAGCGCCGCCGGCGAGAGGAACGCCACGTCGAGCTTGCCGCCCTTGAGGGCCTGCACGACGCCGGGGTAATCACCCGCCACGAAGGGCTTCACGGGCATGTGCAACGCGGCCGTGAGCACCTTGACCAGCGGCACGGCCTTCTTGTAGACGTCGGCCTGATTGTCGAACGGCGCGAAGCCGATGCGCAGCGTGCTGGGCGTGTAGGCCTGCGCGGGGGGCGCCAGGGCGACGAGGGAAAGCAGCGCGGCGCCGACCCAGCGCGAAAAATGAGCTCGCAAGAGAACCTCCGATTGGCTCTAGGGGGGCGATGCCCTCCACCATTATAACCCCACGGCGCAAAAGGCTGTCCACCGCGTGAAGCTTCCTGAAGCGCCGCCGGCCGGGCGTCGGATGGGGTAGAATGTCGCCATGCGCAAAACTTGGCTCGCGGCCCTGGCGGTCGTCCTCGCGGTGCCGCTCACGGGCATCGGAACCTACAAATTCCTGCTTTCGCCGGTGTCCAAGCACGGAAAGACGCAATTGGTGGCCATCAAGCCGGGCACCGGGGTGATCGGCATCTGCGAGCAGCTCGAGCGCGAGCATCTCGTGCGCAGCGGCCTCATGCTGAGCATCTGGCTGCGGCTGCACGACGACGATCGCTCGCTGAAGGCCGGTGCGTACGCCCTCTCGCCCGCAATGAGCGCGCCGGCGATCGCCGAGGCGATGATCGAAGGCAAGGCCCAGGGCGATCGCCTGACGGTGCCCGAGGGCTTCTCGATGCACCAGATCGCCGATCTGCTCGATCACCAGTCACCGGGCTCGGGCAAACGCTTTTTGAACCTGGCGAGTCGGGCCTCGGCCTACGCGTCGGAGTTCCCCTTTCTGGCGGGCTTGCCGGCGAACGCCACCCTCGAGGGATTTCTGTTTCCGGACACCTACGTGCTGACGCCCGACGCGCAGCGCGAGCAGAGCCTCATCCGCATGATGCTGACGCGCTTTCAGCAGCTGGCGGTGCCGGTGTACGACCAATCCTCCCATCACGCGCTCGGCTTGCTGCAAACGATCACGCTGGCCTCGATCGTGGAGAAAGAGGCGGCCCATGCCGAGGAGCGGCCGCTCATCGCGGGCGTCTTCTTCAACCGTCTGGCCGCGCACATGCCGTTCGGATCCGATCCGACGGTCGAGTACGCGCTGCATCGCCACGAAGACGCGCGCGGCTTGAGCCTGCGCGATGTGGCGGTCAATTCGCCGTACAACACTTACAAGCACGTGGGCCTGCCGCCGGGGCCGATCGCGAATCCGGGGCTCGCGAGCATCGAGGCCGTGCTGCAGCCGGCCAGAACGCCGTACATGTACTTCGTGGCGCGCGGCGACGGCACGCACGCCTTCACGCGCGACTACAAGGACCACCTCGCGGCCCAGCGGCAGATTCTGCTGTCCCAGCGGGCCGGGCGCTAGGGGCCTGTCGAGGGCGCGGGCGCGTAGAAGCTGTAGTCCGGGATGTAGACGGTCTTCTGCGCGTAGACCTGCCCCGTCACGTTGTCCTCGGCCTTGAAGACGTAGTTGTCCGCGTAGAAGCGCGCGCGCATGATCTGGACCGGATAGGAACCCACCGATTGTTCGGTCTGCAGGTGGATCGCGATGTCGCCGCTCTCGGCGTACTGAACGACGTAATCCACGATGTCCGCGCCGGGGGCGGCCGGCATCGAGTGGATCCAGACGGACGTGTCGCCGACGTCCACCGTCATGGTGCCGGGCGCCAGTTGCTCGCTCGAGACCAGCAAGCCCGTTCGCGCATCAATGGCAGGCGGCGGCGAGCTGTCCGTCCCTCCGGTGACCGGCGCCAGGGACGTACAACCCGTCAGAGCAACGCTTAGCAGACAACCTGCAAGCAAGGGGCGCATGATCCAGAATCTCCTGCTGATGTGCCATCCGAGGGATTTATACCCACGGGATCAAGGCAACCAATCAATCCTTCCGATGGAAACAGGCGAAAGTCCGGGCGTTTGCTTATAGACGCGAATCGCCGGTCGATCGGCCTGTCGGCTGATCGGCCGGCGATTCGACGGAGTCGAAAGGCCGCCGTGTTGCGCGCCTAGGCCTCGGCTGTTTCGGCCTCGCCCTGTTCGCCCGCGTCGGCCTTCTTCTTCGGCATGTTGGCGATGTGCTTGCACTCGGCGTTGGTGCAGAGCATGAAGGTGCGGCCCGCTTTCGAGCGCTTGATCACCATCATGGTCGTGCACTTGGGGCACTTCGTCTCGGTGGGCTGATCCCACGAGGTGAAGCTGCAGCCGGTGTCGTCCTTGCTCCAGCGATCGCAGCCGTAGAAGGTCTTGCCCATGCGGGTCTTCTTCTCGATCACGTCGCCTTCTTTGCACGTCGGGCACTTCATGCCGATGCGCTTGATGAGCGGCTTGGTGCTCTTGCACTCGGGGTACTTGGAGCAGGCCAGAAATTCGCCGAAGCGGCCGGACTTGATCAGATACTCCGAGCCGCACAGCTCGCAGAACTGGCCCGAGGGGATCTCGACCGGCTTCATCTCCTTGGCGGCCGTCTTGAGCGTCTCCGCGAACGGCTTGTAGAAGTTGCCGATCAGGTCGTGCCACTCTTCCGAGCCGGACTCGACCTCGTCGAGCTTGTTCTCCATGTTGGCCGTGAAGCCCACGTCCACGATGTTCGGGAAGTGCAGCACGAGCTGGTCGTTCACCTGCAAGCCGAGCTCGGTCGGCTGCAGCGCGCGGCCCTCCTTGGTGACGTAGCCGCGCTGCTGGATGGTCGAGATCGTCGGCGCGTAGGTCGACGGCCGACCGATGCCCTGCTCTTCGAGCGCCTTGACCAGGCTGGCTTCGGTGAAGCGCGGCGGCGGCTGCGTGAAGTGCTGTTTGGGGTTCAGCTCCTTGAGCTTGAGCGCGTCGCCCTCGGTGAGATCGGGCAGCTTGGGCGGCTTGGGGGCTTCCTCGTCGTTCTCGTTTTCGCTAAGCTCGGTGTAGAGCACCTGATAGCCCGCAAAGACCACCTTGGTGTCGCTCACGCGGAAAAGGCCGTCGCCGGCGCCGATCTCGACCGTCAGCACCGAGAGGATCGCGTTGGCCATCTGCGAGGCCATGAAGCGCTCCCAGATCAATCGGTAGAGCTTGAACTGATCCGGCGTGAGTGCCTTCTTGACCGAGTCGGGCGTGCGCGCGGCGCTGGTGGGACGGATCGCTTCGTGAGCTTCCTGCGCGCCCTTGCGGCTCTTGTACTGGCGCGGGCTCTCGGGCAGGTAGTTCTTGCCCCACTTCTCCGTGATGAAGGCGGCGGATTCTTCTTGCGCCTCTTTGGCGATGCGCGTCGCATCCGTACGCATATAGGTGATGAGACCGACGGGGCCTTCCTCGCCGAGCTCGATGCCTTCATAGAGCTGCTGGGCGAGCGCCATCGTGCGCTTCACGGTGTAGCCGAAGCGGCGCGAGGCCTCCTGCTGCAGCGTCGAGGTGATAAAAGGCGCGCCCGGCTGGCGCTTTTGCTCCTTGGTCGTGATCTTGGCGACCTGGTACTCGGCCGTCTTGAGCGCCGCGACGACGGCGTCGGCGCTCTTCTGGTTGTCGATGTCGAGCTTTTTGCCCTTCCACTTCACCAGCTCGGCGGAAAAGGGCGTCTTGCCCGAGCCCTTGAGCAGATCGGCGGTGATCGACCAGTACTCTTGCGGCTTGAAGGCCTGAATCTCTTTTTCGCGATCGCAAATCAGCCGCACGGCGACCGATTGCACGCGGCCGGCCGAGAGGCCGCGGCGGACCTTTTGCCACAGCAGCGGCGAGATCTTGTAGCCGACCAGGCGGTCCAGCACACGGCGCGCCTGCTGGGCGTTCACGCGGTTGATGTCGATCGTGCGCGGGTGCTTGATGGCGCGCTGAATGGCGTCTTTGGTGATCTCGTTGAACTCGATGCGCTTCATGGTCGTGTGGTCGCCCAGCAGCGTCGCCAGGTGCCAGGCGATCGCCTCTCCCTCGCGGTCCGGGTCAGGTGCCAGGAAGACGGTCTGCGCTTTTAGCGCGGCTTCTTGCAGATCCTTGACCACTTCGGCCTTTTCGGCGAGCACCTCGTACTGGGGCTCGAAGTTCTTCTTGATGTTGACGCCGATGCCCTTCTTGGGCAAATCGCGGACGTGTCCGGCCGAGGCCTTCACTTGGAAGTCCTTTCCGAGGATCTTGGCAATCGTCTTCGCCTTGGCGGGCGACTCGACGATTACGAGGTTCTTGGCCATGACAGTACCACCTTCTTTCTGCGCCATTGCGGCTCGCACGCGCCACACTGCGCTTGCGAGGGAGTGTATACCATAACCCGGGTTTAGCGAAACCCCAGAGGCGAAATCGACCTAGCTCTGTTTGGCTTCTTCGACCGGCTGGCTGGGCTCTTCGCTCTGCTCGCCCTGTCCCGGGGCGACGGGACGCGCGGTGCGATGCGCGTTGAACGCGATGAACAGGAGCACGCCCGTGGTGAAGGCGAAGCCGAGGCCCGGCCCGAGGTACTCGTTCAGATTGTGCAGCGCTTGAGCGTCCATGGCGTATTCCTATATGAATAGTCCTCGCCAGTATAGCATGCCGCTCAAAGCCCCTGCGCCACGGTGTCCGCGCTCACCATCACGTTCAGCGCGCGCGGCGAAAGCGCGATGGTGACGGGCGTCGTGCCCCCGGGGTCGCCGTCGATCTGGTAGGGCAGCGGCCGCGCGGTGCGAATGGTGATCTCGGTGCACTGGAACTGCGAGACGTCCGGCATGCGCTTGAGGCGCCCGGCGAGCGCGAGCAGCAGGTGGTAAATCGCCTGGTACCAGCGCTTCGAGCGCACGATGCAGACGTCGAACAATCCGTCGCGCACGCTGGCCAATGGCGTGAACTTGAGCACGCCGCCCGCGTAGAGGCCAGTGTTGCCCACGATCATGACGTAGATGAGGCAGCGCAGCCGGCGCGCCTTCTTGCCGTCGTGCCAGCTCACGCGCGCCCGCACGGAGCGGTAGCTGGTGTAGGTCTTGAACCCCGTGAGCCAGTAGGCCAGCGGACCGGACCACTGCTTGAGCTCGCGCGAGAGGTTGTGCAGCACCACGCCGTCGTAGCCGAGGCCGACCATCATGGTGAAGTAACGGTCGTTGGCCTTTCCCAGGTCGATCGATTGCGGCGCGCCGGTGGCGATCGCCTCGACCGCGGCGAGCGGGTCACTGGGCAGGCCCAGCTCCTGCGCGAGCACGTTGATCGTGCCGACCGGAATGATGCCCAGCGGCACCGGCTGGTTCGCGAGGGCCTGAATCACCTCGTTGATCGTGCCGTCGCCGCCCATCGCGGCGACCACGTCCGCGCCCGAGTCCAATGCGAGCCTCGCCGCGGCCGTGCCGTCGCCGGCGCAGCGCGTGCGAATCGTCGCGACGTTCCAGCCGGCGGCGAGGAAGCGATCGCGGATGGTGTCGAGCGCCACGCGCTTCTGGCCGAGCCCCGAACCGGCCGTGGGGTTGTAGACCACGTAGACGGTGCGATTGGCGTTCGGATGCGTGGCGTGCGTGACTTCTAGGGGGGGCAGCTCGGATGGCGTGGTCGTCACGGGTGTTTCCAACAGGCGAGTATGGGGTCTTTCTACCCGAAAACCGCATGGGTCGCCCGGTTTTACCAAGCAATCGAGCGGGTACGGGAGTCGGAGGCATTCCGAGGGTCGGATGCACCAATGGAGTCACGAGTCAATGAAGCGGCGTTTCGGTGTACTTGCGGGCGGGGCGGTTCTGCTCGTGCTGCTCGGAATCCTGGCTCTGAGCCAGCAGGCGGATCTTTCGTCCTCCGATGTGGACGTCGAAGCGCAAGACGTGTCGCCTGTCGAAACCGCCAGCCCAGTGTCATGGATCGGCCGCGATATCGCGGCGTACATCGCGAAACAGGGGCAACCGAAGACCAAGACGCCGCTCGGCGATCATCGAACCCAGTATTCGTTCGTTCTGCACGTCGATCGCGTGCCGAATGAAGCCGAGGAGATCCATGGGCTCTGGTACACGTATGCCAAGACGACCATCGCGTATCAGGACTTCGACGTGGACGCGACCGGCAAAATTCGCAAGGCGTTCCGCCATGATCACGTCGAGAAGGGCCCGGCTGTTTTCAGTCCACAGATGCAATGGATGACGATGGAGATGAAGAAAGTCCCCTGGAAGTCGCTCCACTGGAACCACGACCCGGCCCCGATTCCGTCCTCGGCGATTCAGCGCATTCGCTGAGCGCCCATCCGAGACGCAAGGACCGCCGCATCGGCGCGATCGCACACGGCCCCCGGCGCCTTGGCGCCGGGGGCCGTGTGAGCAATCGAAATCAGACCGCGGCTTTTTGCCGCTTCTTCGCCACCAACTGCTGCAGCGCCTCGAAGACGTGCTTGGCCGTGAGCCCGTAGGCCTCCATCAGCGCTTCGGGCGTGCCGGATTCGGCGTAGC
>DATNPP010000546.1:0-5311 GCA_036703175.1 Oscillatoriaceae cyanobacterium | reverse complement strand
TGCCGCACGTGCTCGCGCTCTCGACCAGCAGCCCGTTCTGGCTCGGTCGCCGCACGGGCCTCAAGAGCACGCGCTGCTCGGTCTTCAAGCAGTTCCCGCGCACGGGCATTCCCGACGTGTTCCAGAGCTGGAGCCACTTCGAGGAGTACGTCGAGACGCTGGTGCGCACCGGCTGCATCGACGACGGCAAGCGCATCTGGTGGGATCTGCGCCCGCACGCGTTCTTCAACACGATCGAATTCCGCATCTGCGATCTGCCCACCAGCCTCGACGACACGATTGCGGTCGTGGCGCTGATTCAGGCGATCGTCGGCAAGCTCTACACGCTGCGCAGCTCCAACATGGGCTTCCGCGTCTACCCGCGCGCGCTCATCGAGGAGAACAAGTGGCGCGCGTACCGCTACGGCCTCGACGGCAAGCTGATCGACTTCGGCAAGAAGCAAGAGAAGCCCGCCCGCGAGCTGATTCTCGAGTTGCTCGAGTTCGTCGACGACGTCGTGGATGAGCTCGGCAGCCGCGAGGCGATCAACCACATTCACACGATTCTCAAGCGCGGCACCAGTGCCGATCGTCAGCTCGAGATCTTCCGCGAGACCGGCGACCTCAAGCAGGTCGTGGACTGGATGGTCCAGGAAACGGTCCAAGGCGTGGATCTCCAGCAGGAAACCATTTTCGCCGCCCTCAGCGACAAGCGTTAATTAAGGAGAAAGATATTCCCATGACCAAGAAGATTGGCATTCTGTGCGGGTTCGAGGACACTTTCCCGCATGCGTTCATCAACAAGGTGAACGAGCTGGGCGGCGGCGAGATCGCCGCGGAGTTCGTCCGCGTCGGCGCTCCCAAGATGGGCGAGCCCAGCGGCTACGACCTGATCGTCGATCGCATCTCGCACGAGATTCTGACCTACAAGCCCTTCCTCAAGAACGCGGTGCTCACGGGCACCTACGTGGTGAACGATCCCTTCTGGTGGGTGGCCGACGACAAGTTCTTCGACGGCAGCCTGGTGAGCCAGCTGGGCGTGGCGCACCCCAAGACGGTGGTGCTCCCCGCGAAGCGCCGCTTCCCCCGCACCACCGAGATGAGCTACCGCAATCAGATGCTGGTGGATTGGAAGGACATCTTCGAGTACATCGGCTTCCCGGCGATCATGAAGCCCTACGACGGCGGCGGCTGGCGCAACGTGTACAAGGTCAACAATCCGCAGGAGCTCTTCGCGGCGTACGAGGAGACCGGCACGCTGGTCATGATTCTGCAGGAGTGCATCGACTTCGATGATTACTTCCGCTGCCTGAGCATCGGCAAGGACAACATTTTGCCGATCCGCTACAACCCCCGCGCCTACTTCCACGAGCGCTACGTCCCCGGCACGCCGGATCCCAACGATCCGCTGGTGGCCCGCGTCATCCGCGACGCCCGCACGATCTGCCACGCGCTGGGCTACGACATGAACTCGGTCGAGTTCGCCTGCAAGGACGGCGTGCCTTACGCGATCGACTTCATGAACCCCGCGCCGGACATGGACTCGTTCTCGATTCGCCCGGAGAACTTCGAGTGGGTCGTCAACGCGATGGCCGAGATGTGCGTGCGTTACGTGCGCGAAGGCCGCAAGATGGCGATGAACCACCCCTGGCAGCAGATGCTCAAGCAGCAGCGCCCGGTCGAGGCCGTCATCAAGTAAACGGGTTTGAAAAGGGGCTCCGGCGATCGCCGGAGCCCCTTTTTTCGGCTCAGATGAAGTAGGGATTCTTGTACGGGCTCGCCGCCGGCGAGGCGCCGTTGTTCAAAAACGGCGTCAGTTTCGAGCCCTCGCCGGCCATCACGCCGGGAACCCCCGTCGGCATCGCGACCGGCGGCAGCGTCGGGCTTTCGGCGTTGCTGGCCGTGGCGCTGGCGGTGCCGCTCGCGGTGCCGCTCGCGCCGAGCAGCGGGGTCGCGCTGAGGCTGGCCGAAGCCGTCGGGCTCGCAGGCGCGGTCGCGCTCGCGCCCACAGGCGTCGCGAGCGGCCCGGGGCTCGTGAGCGGCGTCGGCTGCACGTTCAGCTCGCTCAGCACCGTGAGTACGTCGTCGTGCAGCGCGCGTGTGCGCGAATCGCCCGGACAGAGTAAGTTGGCGCTCGGCGCGCCGCCCAGGCTGATCAATATCGGCGTGGCCCCCCAGACCGTGCCCATGTCGCAGGTGCCGGGCAGGTGCTGGTCGATGGGCATGGCCGCGACCAGGTCCGCGAAGAAGCGGTCCGTCATTTCCGCAGGCAACACGCCCGAGCGCACCGTGCCGGTGTTCGGCTGGGTGATGTAGGCCAGGCCGCTGGGCGAGATGCGCACCTGCAGCCCGTCCAGGGTCGGCGAGCCCGTCAGCGAGATCGTGACCATCGAGGCGCCGTTTTGAAAGAAGCCGGAAGGCAGCACGACCGGCCCCGTGCCGGTGTCGCCCCCTCCACCGCCGCCGCTGCTGGGGGTCTGCCCGCAGCCGATGGCCAGCAACGCGACGACGAGACCCATTTGTCTCAAGTCTGCCATGCGAGCCTCCTTTTCGGTTTTCTGTCGAAACGTTAGGTCGTACCAGGCGCAAATCCCCAGGTCATGGTAGCCAAATTTCTCGGTACAGGGCCGCCTGGGCTCGCCTCGACGCTTGCTATGGCGCGTGGTATTCTGAGCGGGGCTTGCCCGACACAAACATGACAAGTTTCTGCAGAACAATGGACGTGTCGTGACGCCACGGTGCGCCCAACGTACCGAAAGAAGGGCTCATGTCGAACGTCCAAACCAAGCTCCGGATCACGCAGATTCCCGGTGACGGCACGGGCCCCGAGGTGTCGGCGGCCATGCGCCACGTCATCGAGGCGACCGGGCTGCCCATCGAGTGGGACATTCAAGAGGCCGGCGCCGACGTGATGCCCAAGCACGGCGGTAATCCGCTGCCCGACGACGTGCTGGAGTCGATCAAGCGCAACGGGGTCGGCATCAAGGGGCCTTTGACGACGCCCGTCGGCACGGGCTTCCGCTCGGTGAACGTCGCTCTGCGCCAGGCGCTGGACCTGTACGCCAACGTGCGGCCGGTGACCTCGCTCGATCCCAAGAACAAGTTCCAGGACGTGGACCTCGTGATCGTGCGCGAGAACACCGAGGACCTCTACGCCGGCATCGAGTTCGAGCAAGGCACCCGGGAGGACCAGGAGGCGATCGAATTCCTGTCCAAGCTCTCGGGCAAGAAGATTCGCTCCGACGCGGCGATCGGCATCAAGCCGATCTCGATTTTCGGCAGCCGCCGCATCGTCAAGTTCGCCTTCGACTACGCGCTCAAGAACGGCCGCAAGAAGGTCACGGCGGTGCACAAGGCCAACATCATGAAGTACACCGACGGCCTGTTTCTCAAGGTCGCGCAGGAAGTCGCGAAGGAGTACGAGGGCCGCATCGCCTTCGAGGACCGCATCGTCGACAACATGTGCATGCAGCTGGTCATCAAGCCCGAGCTCTACGACGTGCTGGTGCTGCCGAACCTGTACGGCGACATCGTCTCGGACCTCGGCGCGGGCTTGATGGGCGGCCTCGGCCTCGCGCCGGGCGGCAACATCGGCGAGCACGGCGCGGTGTTCGAGCCGGTGCACGGCTCGGCGCCGAAGTACGCCGGGCAGAACAAGGTGAATCCGATCGCCACGATTCTCTCGGGCGCGATGATGCTGCGCTATCTGGACAAGCAAGCCGAGGCCGAGAAGGTGGAGCGCGCGGTGCGCGAGGTGATTCTCGAGGGTAAGACCCTCACGTACGACATGGGCGGGCACGCGGGCACGCGCGAGGTCGGCGAGGCGATCGCCGACAGAGTGCGCAGCTACTAGGCCGGTAGCGGCGACGTCGGGTCCGAGTGGCTCCGGCGCTTCGTTTCTGGTAGGATAAGAGGGTTTATGAAGCTCAAGACGCTCTCCAACACGCTTTCTGGTCTGCTTGCTTGCCTGATGCTCGCGAGTTGCAATTCGGGCAACAACATCAGCCCGAAGACCTTCAAGACGCCGGTCGGCTGGATTTACTCCACGCTGTTTAGCCAGAACGCGGTCATGGCGATCGACAACGCTCAGTCGCGCATCCAGGCGGACCCGATTCCGGTCTCCAACGGGCCGATCTCGCTCGCGACGGACCCGCGTGGCCAGCAAGCTTACCTCTACGTCGTCTGCCAGGTCGGCAACACCGTGGACGTCGTCGATCGCCGTAGCAGCTTGCGCATACGCAGCATCAACGTGGGCGAAAAGCCCTACGGCATCGCGATCTCGCCCGACGGCCTCAAAGCCTTCGTGACGAACGAGGACTCTGACACGGTCTCGGTGATCGACCTCAACAATCGCATCGTCACGCAGACCATCCAGCTCAACATTCTCTCGAACAACGCGCAGCCCACGCAGGGACAGCCCGCGCACCTCGACCCGCGGGGCATCGCGACGGATTGGAACGGCACGCACGTCTATGTGGCCTGCGCCAATGGCCATGTCATCGTGTTGACGGCCGCGAACACCAGCAGCGCGTACACCGCGAGTGGTAACGTCCTGCTCACGGGCGCGGTCGAGCCGCAAAACATCGCGGTGGACTCGAGCCAGGCCGAAGGTCCTCAGGAGACGGTGTACGTGACCGATCCCAAGGGCGACAACCTCTTCTTCTTCAACGGCGCTCAGGGCAACGCGACGGCCCAGCAGCGCCAGATCTCGGGCTCGCCCTGGGGCGTGGCCGTGGGCGTCAATCCGGTCTCCGGAGCGAACGACATGCTCTACGTGACCGCCAGCTCCGGCAGCGCCTTGTACTCCCTCAAGCTGCCCGATTTGACCAGCACGTCGGCGCAAGGCGGCGGCGTCTCGGTCGAGGGCCAGAACCCCACGGCGGTCGCGGTCTCGCCGCTCGGCAGTGAGGTCTATGTGGCCCTGTCCGGCAACAACACGGTCGAGGTGTTCCAGCGTGAGGGCGACCAGCTCGCGCGTCCGCAGCAGTTCGACATCAGTCAGCTCAATCCCCAATACGTCTCTCCCACGGGAGGACTCGCTGTCGGGAGCTACATGTTCTAGCTCCCCTCCTTAGGTCTGATCAATGGCAAAAATCGGAATGGTGAACCTGGGCTGCGCCAAGAACCAGGTCGACACGGAAATCATGCTCGGGCTGCTGACGCAGGCCGGCTTCGAGCTCGTCGCCGACGAGAAGGCCGCGGACGTGGTCATCGTCAACACGTGCGGCTTTCTGGTCTCGGCGCAACAGGAATCCGCGCGGCAAATCATCGAGCTGGGCCAGGGCGGCAAAACGCGCATCGTGATGGCCGGCTGCATGGTGCAGCGCCATCG
>DATNPP010000479.1:0-2066 GCA_036703175.1 Oscillatoriaceae cyanobacterium | reverse complement strand
GGACATTCGCGACAATCTGCGCTTTCTACGCTCCGCCTGCAAAGCCGCCGAGATCAAGCGCCCGGCGTTGCTGGCCGCTCCGCGAACAGCGGCTCCGGATCCAGCGCCGTGAGCAGCTTGCGAAAGGGCACCGGCAGCGCGTAACGCCCGATTTCGGCGCGCGTGACCCACACGCCGCTCGGCCACGCCCCCGCGTGGTATTCGGCGTCGTACAGCGGAATGCGCAACTTGCGATGCGTGAGCGTGTGCGAGGTCGTGTGGAGCAAGGCGCCCAGCCGCGCGTCGAGTCCCCCTTGCGCGAGCATCGAGCGCAGGCACGCTTCGGGCGCGTCGGCCGCCGCGACCTCGCAGCTGGGAAAGGCCCACAATCCGGCCCAGATGCCCTCGTCGGGGCGCTGCACCAATAGCAGGCGATCGCCGTCGCGCACGCGCACCGCCGCGAGCACGCCCGCGCGAGGCGGGGTCTTTTTGGATTTGACGGGCAGTTCTTGCACGCGTCCCTCGGCCTTCGCGCGGCAGGCCTGCGCCAGCGGACAGCTTTCGCAGCGTGGCCGTGCCGGGGTGCAGACCGTCGCGCCGAGCTCCATCAGCGCCTCGTTGAAGCGGCCTGGCGCGTCCGCCGGCTGCAACTCGCGCACGATCGCCTCGACGCCCTTTTTCGCGGCCGGCTGCGCGATGTCCGCCTCCAGCGCGTACAGCCGCGAGATGACGCGCAGCACGTTGCCGTCGACCGCCGGCACGGCCACGCCGTAGGCGATCGAGAGCACGGCGCCGGCGGTGTAATCGCCCACGCCCGGCAGCGCGCGCATCGCGTCCCACGAATCCGGCACGCGGCCGCCGTGCTGCGTCGCGATCGCCCGCGCCGCGGATTGCAGATTGCGCGCCCGCGAGTAATACCCGAGCCCCTCCCAGGCTTTGAGCACGTCCGCCTCGGGCGCGGCCGCGAGCGCCTCGGGCGTCGGAAACCGGGCCACGAAGCGCTCGAAGTATGGAATCACCGTCGCGACCTGCGTCTGCTGCAGCATCACCTCGGAGAGCAGGATGTGGTAGGGATCGCGCGTCTCGCGCCAGGGCATGGCGCGGCGCGCTCGCGCGAACCAGTCGAGCAGCGCCGAGGCCTGGGGCTTCACGTTGATTCCTCGGTCGATTGCCGGAAGGCCTTCGAGATCGCCTGTCGCCGCTCGCGCAGCTCGGATTCGAAGCCGCGATCGCTCGGCTTGTAGAACTGCACCGGATTGAGGCCCTCGGGCCAGTAATTCTGCGCCACGATGCCGCCCGGAAAGTCGTGCGGGTAGCGGTAGGCCTGGCCGTAGCCCAGCTCTTTCATCAGCTTGGTCGGCGCGTTGCGCAGATGCACCGGCACCGCCGCGCCGGGATGCGCGCGCTCGACGTCCATGGCCGCGAAGATGCCCTTGGCGGCGTTGCTCTTGGGCGCGAGCGCGAGGTAGGTCGTGACCTGCGAGAGCGGATAGGCCGCCTCGGGCATGCCGAGCAACTGGCAGGCCTGCATCGCCGCGACCGCGAGCGTCAGGGCCTGCGGATCGGCGTTGCCGACGTCCTCGCTCGCGAGGATCAGCAGCCGGCGCGCGATGAAGCGCGGATCCTCGCCGCGATTGAGCATGCGCGCGAGCCAGTAGAGCGCGGCGTCCGGATTGCTGCCGCGAATCGTCTTGATGAAGGCCGAGATCGTGTCGTAGTGGTGCTCGCCCTTGCGGTCGTACTGGCCGGTCTGTTGCGCGGCCTGGGCCACCTCGGCCGCGCCGACGACGAACGGGCCGCCCGCGCCGCGCGCGGCGAGCATCGCGGCTTCGAGCGTGTTGAGCGCGCTGCGCGCGTCGCCGCCCGCGAGCTGCACGAGCAGGTCGAGGGCCTCGGGCGCCAGTTGCTCGGGGTTCAGTCCGAGGCCGCGCTCGGGCTCGGTGAAGGCGCGCAGCGCGATCGTGCGCAGGTCTTCTTCGGCGAGCGGCTGCAGCGTCAGCACGCGCAGCCGCGAGAGCAGCGCGGCGTTGAGCTCGAAGCTGGGGTTTTCCGTGGTCGCGCCGATCAGCGTGATCGTGCCGTCTTCG
>DATNPP010000470.1:0-5166 GCA_036703175.1 Oscillatoriaceae cyanobacterium | reverse complement strand
AATGATGCCGCTGGCCTGGCTAGGCGCCTGCCGCGACCGGAATGGCCGCCAATGACTGTTCCAGATCCGCGCGCAGATCCTCGAGGTCCTCGATGCCCACGGACAGGCGCAACAGGCCGTCCGTCACGCCGCGCGCCTCGCGAATGTCCTTGGGAATCGCGCCGTGCGTCATCGTCACCGGATGGCACATCAGCGACTCGACGCCACCCAGGCTCTCGGCCAGCGTGAAGAGCTTCGTCGCCCTCCCCACCGCGCTCGCGGCCTCGAAGCCGCCCTTGAGCTCGAACGAGACCATGCCGCCGAAGCCGCGCATCTGGCGCTTGGCAAGCTCATGTTGCGGATGGCTGGCAAGCCCCGGATAGTAAACCTTCGCCACCGCCGGATGCGTCGCGAGAAACTCGGCGATCGCCCGCGCGTTCGCCTCGTGCTGGCGCATGCGCAGCGCGAGCGTCTTCAGCCCGCGCAGCGTGAGCCACGCGTCCATCGGCCCCGGCACCGCGCCGACCGAGTTCTGGTGGAACTTGAGCGTGTCGTACAAATCCTGGCGATTGGTCAGCACCGCGCCGCCCACGACGTCCGAGTGGCCGCCGATGTACTTCGTGGTCGAGTGCACGACCAGATCCGCCCCCAGATCGAGCGGGTTCTGGAAGTACGGCGAGGCGAAAGTGTTGTCCACGGCGAGCAACAACCCGTGCTCATGCGCCAGATCCGCCAGCGCACGGATGTCCACCAGCTTGAGCAGCGGATTGGTCGGCGTCTCCACCCAGATGAGCTTGGTCTCCGGCCGAATCGCCGCGCGCACCGCGTCGTGATTCGCCGCGTCCACCCAGGCGAAGTCCAATCCGTAGCGCTTGAAGACCTTGTCGAAGAGCCGGAAGGTGCCGCCGTAGACGTCGTCGCCCACGATCACGCGATCGCCCGCCGAGAGCAGGTTCATCACCGTCGAGCTGGCCGCCACGCCCGAGGCGAAGGCCAATCCGTACTCGGCGTTCTCGAGCGCCGCGAGGCAGGTCTCGAGGCCCTTGCGCGTCGGGTTCGCCGTGCGCGAGTAGTCGAAGCCCTTGTGCACGCCGGGCGCTTCCTGGGCGTAGGTCGAGGTCTGGTAAATCGGCGGAATCACCGCCCCCGTGGTGGGGTCCGGCTCCTGGCCGGCGTGGATCGCCTTGGTCGAGAATTGCATGCGGGATCCTTCTACTTGAACACTTCGGCGAGGTAGTGAATGAAGTCGATGCGCGTCAGCACGCCCACCGGCCGGCGATCGCTCACCACCAGCACGGCCGCGTCGCCGTCGGCGATCGCATAGCAGGCGTCCGCCACGGGCGTGTCCGCCGCCAGCGTCGGGAACGGATGGCCCATCACTTCGCTGATCTTCGTCGCTTGCAGGTCCACCTTCTCGAGCAGCAGGCGCATCACCTCGGTCTCCTGCAGCGAGCCGATCACGTCCTCGCCCTGCATCACGGGCAGCTGCGAGATGTTGTACTGGCGCAGCAGATGCGCGGCGCGCGCCACGGTGTCCTCGGGCGTCACGGAGATGATCGGCTGCAACAGCGCCTTATGGCGCAACAGGTCGGACAGACGGCCCGCCGGGCGCTCGTCGAGGAAGCCCTGGTCGATCATCCAGTGATCCGAGTAGAACTTGCTCATGTACGAGCGGCCATTGGACGGCATCAACACGACCATCACGGCCTCCTTGGGGAGCTCGCGCGCCACGCGCAACGCCGCCGCCACCGCCGTGCCCGAGCTGCCGCCCGCGAAGATGCCTTCCTCGCGCGTCAGACGGCGCGCCATTTTGAAGGACTCGGCGTCGTCGACGCGCTCGAAGCGATCCACGAGTGACAGGTCGATCGTCGGCGGCACGCAGCTCATGCCGATGCCCTCGACGAGATACGGCTTGGGCGCGTCGCCCGAGTAGACCGAGCCTTCCGGATCCGCGCCCACGACCACGAGATTCGGGTTCTGCTCCTTGAGGTAGCGGCTCGTGCCCGTGATCGTGCCACCGGTGCCCATCGAGGCCACGAAGTGCGTGATCTGGCCTTCGGTGTCCTGCCAGATTTCGGGGCCCGTGCTCATGTAATGCGCCTGCGGATTGTCCAGGTTCTTGAACTGATTGGGCTGGAACGCGCCCGGAATCTCGGCCGTCAGACGATTCGCCACGGAGTAGTAGCTGCGCGGATCGGCCGCGTCGACGTTCGTCGGCGTGATCACGACCTCGGCGCCGTAGGCCTGCAACAGGCGCACCTTGTCCTCGCTCATCTTGTCCGGCATCACGAAGATGCAGCGATAGCCCTTGACCGCCGCCGCCTGCGCGAGGCCCACGCCCGTATTGCCGCTGGTCGGCTCGATGATCGTCGCGCCCGGCTTCACGAGCCCGCGGCGCTCGGCCTGCTCGAGCATGTACAGCGCGGGGCGATCCTTGACGCTGCCGCCGGGGTTCATGCCCTCGACCTTGACCAGGACGGTGCATGCGATGCCTTCGGTGACTTTGTTCAGCTTGACCAACGGCGTGTGGCCGATGACGTCCAAAATGCTGCCGTAATACTTCATGGTGCGGTGTTATCCTCGTCGATGTCGCCCTCGTCGTTGAGGAGCTCATGTCCCGTTGCTTCCTCTTTATACCACATGCGACGGCCGCGGCGCCGGGCCGAAAAGCCTCTCGCAAGCTTGTTTGCAGCGATCGTTGGCGTGTGCATGCTGTTAGCTCGCTGAGGCGAATCGTCCCGGCTTCGGCTACAATGTCGGGGCCCGATCGACACTGGCGTCGATCGGCCGTCATCCACACCCGCGGCGCTCGAAGACGTGCGCCGGGCGCCCGATTCACGCGGCAGAGGCCCCCTCGCGCCGCCCCGGAGTTGCCGGATTCATCGGGATGGGTACTCGCTCCGGTAGGGGCGTCTCGCTGAGGAGGTGTCAGTTGAAACAGATCGATCTCTCGGAACTGGGCCTTGGCCAGCGTCAGGTGCACTGGAACCTGACCACGCCGTTGTTGTACGAGGAGACCATCCGCCACCAGCAGGGCTGGCTCGGCCAGGACGGCCAGTTGATCGTCAACACGGGCAAGTTCACGGGACGCTCGCCGAACGACAAGTTCTTCATCGACGAGCCGGGTTGCCATGACCTGGTCGACTGGGGCAAGGTGAACAAGCCGCTCGCGAGCGAGAAGTTCGAAGGCCTCTGGAAGCGCGTTCAGGCTTACCTCAAGGATCGCGAGCTCTTCGTGCTCGATTGCTACGCGGGCGCGGATCCCGACTACCGCCTGCCCTTCCGCGTGATCACCGAGGACGCCTGGCACAATCTGTTCGCCAAGACCATGTTCATCGAGGGCACGCCCGAGGAGCTCGAGACGCACGTGCCGGAATACACGGTCGTGAACGTGCCCAATTTCCATGCGGATCCGGCGATCGACGGCACGGCCTCCTCGACCTTCATTCTGGTCAACTTCGCGCGCAAGCTGATTCTCATCGGCGGCACGAGCTACGCGGGCGAGATCAAGAAGAGCATCTTCACGCTGCTCAACTATCTGCTGCCGCAAAAGGGCGTGCTCGGCATGCACTGCTCGGCCAACGTGGGGCAAGACGGGACCTGCGCGCTGTTCTTCGGCCTTTCCGGCACCGGCAAGACCACGCTCTCGGCCGATCCTGAGCGTCCGTTGATCGGCGACGACGAGCACGGCTGGAGCGACAACGGCATCTTCAACTTCGAGGGCGGCTGCTACGCCAAGATGATCCGCCTCTCGCGTTCCGCCGAACCCGAGATCTGGGCCGCCGCGCACAGCTTCGGCACGGTGCTCGAGAACGTGGTCTTCGATCCCGAAACGCGGGCCCTCGACCTCGATTCCGAGGAACTGACCGAGAATACGCGCGCGGCGTATCCGATCTCGCTTCTGAGCAACGTGGTGAGCGAAGGCCGCGGCCCCCATCCGAAGCAGATCATCCTGCTCACGGCGGACGCCTTCGGCGTGCTGCCGCCGGTCGCGCGTCTGACGCCCGAGCAGGCGATGTACCACTTCCTTTCCGGCTACACGGCCAAGCTCGCCGGCACGGAGCGCGGGGTGACCGAGCCGCAGGCGACGTTCTCGACCTGCTTCGGCGCGCCTTTTATGGTGTTGCATCCGACGGTCTACGCGAATTTGCTCGGCGAGCGCATTCAGCGCCACGACGTGACCTGCTGGCTCGTGAACACGGGCTGGACGGGCGGCCAGTACGGCGTGGGCAATCGCATGCCGATCGCCCACACGCGCGCTTTGGTGCACGCCATTCTGGACGGCCAGCTGGACGGCGTCGATTACAAGACCGATCCGATCTTCGGTGTGGCCGTGCCGCAATCCGCGCCCGGCGTGCCGGCTTCGGTGCTCAACCCGCGCGAGAGCTGGGCGGACAAGGCGGCCTACGATCAGCAGGCCCAAAAGCTCGCCAAGCTCTTCGCGGCGAACTTCAAGCAGTTCGAGGCCAAGGTCGGCCCGGCGATCCTTCAGGCCGGCCCGAAAGTCGGCGTGACGGTCTAATCGCGCCCCCTCCCCCTGGTGAGGGGGACGCCGAAGCCCTGTTCAGGGGCTGAGGCTGGGTGGGGGAGACTCCCTGCGTCTCACAAAAAGACATTGCTTTCCCGGCGGTCCGCTAGGAGACTCCCCCACCCCGTCGGCTCCCCTGGACGGGTCGCCGACATCCCTCCCCCTCACCAGGGGGAGGGCGCGTCGTTTTGGGAGCTTTTCGACGCAGGAAAATTTTGTGCAAATCGACCAGGCGATCGCCGATTCCGCCCCCTAGCATGAGCCGGCATGAGTGAGGAGACGGCATGAAAACCATACTCTACGTCGAAGACGAACCCTCTTTTCGCGCCCTGGTCGCCATCATGCTCGAGCGCGCCGACTTCGCCGTGGACCTCGCGTGCGGCGGCGCGGAGGGCCTGGAAAAGGCCCTCGCGAAGCCGTACGACCTGATCCTGATGGATCTATGCATGCCGGACGTCGACGGCTTCGAGGCCACGCGGCGCCTGAAAGCGACCCCGCAGTACGACCGCGTGCCGATCGTGGCCGTGACCGGATTGACGAGCCCATCCGACGTCACGCGCGCCTACGCGGCGGGCATCTGCGACTACATCGCGAAGCCCTTCAAGCGCAATCAGCTGCTCGATCTGGTCTACAAGCACCTGAGCCTGGCCGCCCTCGAG
>DATNPP010000447.1:0-10122 GCA_036703175.1 Oscillatoriaceae cyanobacterium | reverse complement strand
GGGGTGGGCCTTGCGGAATGCCGCCAGGTGATCGGGCAAAAAGGCCTGCGGCATCAGGTGATCGCTGCCGTTGAGCAGCAGGTACGTCTTGGCGCGCGCCAGCTGGCCGATCCGCGCGACCTCGGCCTCCAGCCGCTCGGTCGCCGCCTTGGCGTCTTGCGGCAGATTCGCGAAGTTGCCGTAGCCGTTCACGAGCCATTGCAGATAGATCCGCGAGCCGTCGAGCGCCTCCCAGAACCACTCCGCACCTGGATTGTCGTCGCCGACGCCGCGCCAGAGGCAGCCGGACTCGAAGCCGAAACCCTTGAAGATCTGCGGCATCTGGGGCACGTGGCCGAACGAGTCCGGCAGATAACCCAGTTCCATCGAGCGGCCGAAGCGGCGGGCAATCCCCATGCCGATTTGCAGATTGCGCACGAGCGCCTCGCCGCTCACCAGAAACTCGTCCGGCAGCACGTACCAGGGCCCCACGGCCATGCGGCCGGATTCGACCAGCGCGCGCAAAGCGGCCTCGCGCTCGGGCCGAATCTCGAGGTAGTCCTCGAGCACGACCGTCTGGCCGTCCAGCATGAAGTGGCTGTAGCGCGGATCGGTCGCGAAAATCGTCAGCAGCGCATCGACGAGTTGCACCAGCTTGCGGCGGAACTGCTCGAACGTCAGGTACCACTCGCGGTCCCAGTGCGTGTGCGGGACGACGACGAGTCGAAGCTGGGTGGCTACCGGGGACGTGGTCATGGGGACTCCTTGTCGGGGGAATACTCGCGGTGGAGCAGCGCGTACATATCGAGATCGTGGTACGCGCCCTTCCAGTACATATTCTCGCGCAAGCGGCCCTCGCATTGAAAGCCGACTTTCTCGAGCACACGCCGCGCGCCGATGTTGGCCGGCTGCGTCTTCGCCTCGATGCGATTCAGGCGCATGGTCTCGAAGCCGAAGGCCACCACCGCGCGCGTGGCCTCGGTGGTGTAACCCTTGCGCCAGTGCTGGTGCGCGAGCATGAAGCCCAGCTCGGCGCGATCCGAGCGCGGGCCCCAGTTCTCGTACCCGCACATGCCGATGTGCTCGCCCGTCGCCTTGAGCGTGACGCCCCAGGGCGCGACCTGGCTGGTGCGGTAGAGCATCAGGTATTCGTCCAGGAAGTTGCGCGCCTGCTCGAGTGTCTCGATGCGCAGAAGCGGCAACGTCGAGACCACCTCGGGATCAGAGGTGTAGGCGTAGAGGTCGTCCAGATCCGCGGGCGTGACGCGCCGCAGCAGCAGGCGTGGCGTCTCGAGTTCGTGCGGACGGCCGAAGACGTCCTCGATCACGTGCTGGTACGTGTAGCGCGCGGCCGCGAGCTCGGGGGCGAAGCCGGTGGTGGTCTCGCTCATTCTTTGAGGCCTCCGGCCGTGAGGCCGCCGACGAAGTATTTCTGAAGTCCGAGGTAGAGCAAGAGCACCGGCAACGTCACGATCACGGCGGCGGACATCAACAGCGGCCAGTCGATGCTGTGCTCGCTCGTGAAGTACGAGAGCCCGACCTGCACCGTGTACATGTCGGAATCCGTCGCGACCACCAACGGCCACAGGAAGTCGTTCCATTGGTAGACGAAGGTGAAGATCGCGACCGTCACGGCCGCCGGCTTGGCGAGCGGCAGCAGCATCTGCCAGTAGATGCGCCACATGCTCGCGCCGTCCAGCGTCGCGGCCTCGTCGATGTCGATGGGCACGGTCTGGAAGTACTGCCGGAACAGGAAGATGCCGAAGGCCGTGGCCGCGCCGGGCGCCACGATGCCCGCGTAGGAGTTGAGCCAGCCGCCGGCATGCGCCGAGGGCAGGCCCTTGACGATGAGAAAGAGCGGCAACACCGTCACGACCGCCGGCAGCATCATGGTCGCGAGCACCCCGGCGAAAAGCCAATCGCGGCCGGGAAAGCGCACGCGCGCGAAGGCGAAGGCGGCCATCGAGTCCAACAGCACGTTCGAGACGGTCGCGAGCGTGGCGACGATCGCGCTGTTCAGAAACAGCCGCGGAAAGTTGCCCGTGCCCCAGGCGTGCGCGAAGTTGGCGAACGTCGGATGATGGGGCCAGATCGTCGGCGGCAACGCGTAGACCTCGGGGCCGCTCTTGATGGCCGTGAGGAACATCCAGAGGAACGGCAGCACGGCCACCAGCGTCGCGACGGCCAGCAGCAGATAAATCGGCGTGTAGCGCAACCAGCTCCGCATGCTAGCTCTCCTTCGGCCGTAGCCAGCGCATCTGCGCCCAGGTCGCGATCATCAGCAGCACGAAGAGCGCGACAGACAGCGCCGAGGCGTAGCCGATCTGGTTGAAGGTGAAGGCCACCCGGTAGATGTACTGCACCGCCACCAGCGTGGCGTCCACCGGCCCGCCGTCCGTGAGCACGAAGATGCGGCCGAAGACCTGGAAGCTGCCGATGAGCGCCATCACGAGCACGTAGAGCGTAAAGGGGCGCAGCAGCGGCAACGTGACGTACCAGAACTCCTGCCAGCGGCTCGCGCCGTCGAGGCGCGCAGATTCGTAGAGCGAGGGCGAGATCGATTGCAAGCCCGTGAGCAGAATCGGCGCGTTGTAGGCGGCGCCGACCCAGGCGCCCATCACGACGACGGCGACCATCGCGAAGCTGGTGCTGGTGAGCCAGGGCACGCGCGGCAAGCCCGCGACCGACAGGGCGTAGTTCAGCAATCCCGAATCCGTGTTGAAGAGCCACTGGAAGACCATCGCCGTGATGACCTCGCTCATGAGCGCCGGCAAAAAGAGCAGCGCGCGAAAGGCCCCGATGCCGGGCACCTTCTGATTGAGCAACAGCGCGAGTGCCAAAGCGCCGGCGATGCCCATCGAGCACGAGCCGAGCGTGTAGACGAGCGTGTTCCAGAGGCTGTGCGCGAAGGTGGGATCCGCGAGCACCAGCTGGTAGTTCTTGAGCCCGACCCAGCGCAGCGGCCGCACGATGTTCCAGCTCGTGAAGCTCAGCCCCAGCGCCGTCACCATCGGCAGCAGCACGAACACGCCGAGCACGGCCATCGCGGGCGCGACGAAGAGATAGGCGGGCCAGGCGCGGGCGATCGCCTTCCAGTTAGCCTTGCTCATTGGGCCTCCGTCGCGTCGATCGAGAGCTGGGCGATCTTCTGCGCCTTGGCGAGCTCGGTGGCGGCATCCGCCCCATAAAAGCAGGCCTTCACCGCATCCTGGAAGGCCTGGTCCGCCTGCGGATAGGCCTCGAGGCGATACGGGCTCGCGCCCGGCAGCGCGGTGACGAAGGTCTGAATGTGCTTGTCGCGCTTGAAGAACGGATCGTCGTAGAAGGCCTTCCGAACCGGAAAACGGCCCTGCTCCTCGGCGAGGCGCATCGCGAACGGCCGGCTCGTGGCCCACTTCATCCACTCGAAGGCCAGCGCCCGATGGTGCGCGCCCTTGGGCACGAACAGACCGCCGCCGCCTTGCACGCCGGCGCGCTGCACGCCGTCGAGGCCGGCCGGAAAGCGGCTCACGCCGAAATCGAGCTTCGGGGCGTCCTTGTGGACCGTGTCGAAGTCCCAGGGCCCCGTGTAGATCATCGCCACCTGGCCCATGGTGAAGAGCGTGGCGGCGTCCTGGTAATCCTTGGCCTTGGTGCTCGGCGTCGGGCCGACGTGGTCTCTGGTGCCCAGCGCCGTCAGGAACTGCACCGCCTGCACGGTGCGCGGATCCGTGAAGGTCGCCTCCACGTGGCCGTGGTCCAGCTTGACGAGCTCGCCGCCGTTGGCGCGAATGAAGGCGTAGGTGTACCAGGGGCCCGTGCTGAGGCCGAGGCCGTAGGTGCGCTTAGCCGGATCCGTCAGCTTGAGCAGGTCGCGCCGCCAATCCGCGAGCGTGTAGCCGGCGGCCGGCGGCGCGACGTGGTGCGCCGCCAGGATCGCGCGGTTGTACATGAGGATCGTGCAGTTGATGTCGAGCGGCACGCCGTAGCGATGGCCGTTCCAGGACGCGTCGGCCATCGCGCCGGGCAGAAAGGCCTTCTCCTGGCCCCACTGCGCCCACAGATCGTCCAGCGGCTCGGCGAAGCCCTGCGCGCCGAGCACGAACGGGTGGTAGTGCGCCACGTCCGGCGGATCGCCGCCGATGATCGCCGTCTTGACCTTGGTCGGCATGCTCTCCCAGGGCACGCCCAGCAGCTTCACGTGCACGCCGGGGTAGCTGCGCTCGAAGGCCGTGTCGAGCTGTTTGAAGACGGGCGCCTGGGCGTAGTCCGCCGCGAGCCAGATCGTCAGCGTGCCGTGCGCCTGCGCGAGCGCCGGGTTGATCGCCGGTGCGCCCGGTGGCGGCGGCGCGGGGCTCGCGTGCGTCGCGGCGCGCTCGTCGCGATCGCCGGCATAACAGCCGGCGAGAAGCAGCGACAGCAGCAGAACGAGGCGACGAGAGCGCATGGGTCTCCATTGACCGGGGAAGCGAGCCTCCTCAACATACCCGACCAAGGGTTCGCGATATCCTCGCGGCGGGCCTGTGCGGACGAGTTTTTGCGCTTCGCTAAAACTTTGTTTGGTTTGTGTTAAATCGGGTCATCCTGAAATGTTGGCGGCCTATAAATCGTGTGTAAGGAGTTGGTTAAACGCGCATCAAATAAGGTGGAGGAGGAATCAACCATGCTGGCAGCCCCGTTCGATCGTTCCAAGAAGAATGGCTTCCCATTCCCCATTACGCCGACCCCGCTGCCCACTGTGCCGGCGGATCCCTCGGTGGCCGATCAAGCGGCGTTCACGGTGCTCGACGGCAACGGCGACGGCAGCGTCTCGAAAGACGAGTGGACGCGCGCCGGCTGGACCGCGGACCGCTTCCAGGCCTTCGACGCGAACGGCGACGGCAAGATTTCGCAAGACGAGTTTTTGAAGGCCCGCAGCGACGAGCGCGACTTCCAGGACAAGGACACGAACCACGACGGCTCGCTGACCGAGAAGGAATTCGAGAGCCAGGGCACCTGGCTCAGCAAGCTGGGCGGCGCCGTGCAGAACGCGATCGGCTTCTTCCCGGGCAGCGGCCAGCTGATGACGCAGGCGCAACGCTTCAAGAAGTACGACAAGAACGGCGACGGCAAGGTCTCCGAGGCCGAGTACATCGCCGGCCGCCGCGCCGAGGACAGCCAGCCGGTCCCCATCATGCCGAGCAACCCGCCGATCTGGTACGCGTAACGCGCCAAGACGAGGGCCGGAAGCAATCGCTTCCGGCCCCTTTTTTATTCGTCCGCCCAGAGGTAGGTGTAGCCCGCGAGCGATCGCTCGTAGTGGCGCAACAACAGCCGCTGCTCGGCGATCGTGATGCGCTTGTCGCGCAGCGCGCGCTCGCTCTCGCGGCGGATGCTCTCCACGAGCGCCTCCTCGTCGTACTGCATGTAGCGCAGCACCTCGCGCATGGTGTCGCCCTTGACGACGTGCTCCAGCGAGTAGCCCTTCTCGTCCAGCGGATCCAGATGGATGTGGACCGTGTTGGTGTCGCCGAAGAGGTTGTGGAGGTTGCCCAGGATCTCCTGGTAGGCGCCGTTGAGGAACATGCCGAGGTAGTACGGCTCGCCCTCGCGAAAGGGATGCAGCTCGAGCGAGTGCTTCACGTCATGAATGTCGATGAAGTCGTCGATCTTGCCGTCCGAATCGCACGTGAGATCCGCCAGCGTGCCGCGCATCGTCGGCTTCTCGTTCAGCCGATGAATCGGCATGATCGGGAAGAGCTGGTCGATCGCCCAGTTGTCCGGCGCGCTCTGGAACACCGAGAAGTTGCAGTAGTACGTGGTCGCGAGCAGCTGCTCGAGGTTCGAGAGCTCCTCGGGCACGAACTTCATGGTGCGCAGATGCGGCAGAATCCGGCGGCAGCACGCCCAGAAGAGCTCCTCGGCCAGCGCACGCTCGGTGAGGCTGATGTAGCCCAGCGTGAACAGCGAGAGCGCCTCTTCCTTGAACTGGCTGGCGTCGTGGTAGGCCTCCTGCAGATTGTCCGCGTTGATGCCCTCCCAGGTCTCGTAGAGATGGCGCAGCAGCTGGTGGTCGTCGGGCCCCGGCTTGGCGGGCGTCTTCTCCTGCACCTCGCCCACGCCCAGCACGTCGAAGATCAGAATCGACTGATGCGAGGTGATCGCGCGGCCGGACTCGGACATGATCGTGGGCACCGGCAGATGGTGTTCCTTGCAGGCGTCCTGAATCGCCGAGATGACGTCGGCGGCGTACTCGTCCATGTTGTAGTTCTTCGAGGCGTGGAAGTTGGTCTTCGAGCCGTCGTAGTCGATGCCCAAGCCGCCGCCCACGTCGAGGTAGCGCATGTCGGCGCCGAGCTTCGCGAGCTCGACGTAGAACTTGGACGCCTCGCGCAGCGCGTTCTTGATCACGCTGATGTTCGAGATCTGGCTGCCGATGTGGAAGTGGAGCAGTTGCAGCGAGTCCAGCATGCCCTCGGCCTTGAGCGTGTCGACGACCTCCATGATTTCAGCCGCGGACAAGCCGAACTTGGCGCGATCGCCCGCCGAGTCGCCCCAGCGGCCGATGCCGCGGGCGGTCAGCTTGGCACGCACGCCCACGAGCGGCTTGATGCCCAGCTTCTTGGCGGCCTGCAGCACGAGCTGCAGCTCGTTTTGCTTCTCGAGCACGATGATCGGCGTGAGGCCCAGTCGCTGGGCCAGCAGCGCCGTCTCGATGTACTCCGAGTCCTTGTAGCCGTTGCAGACGACCAGCGCGCCGGGCGTCTTGAGCGTGGCGAGCACGATCAGCAGCTCGGGCTTCGAGCCGGCCTCGAGGCCGAACTTGTACGGCGCGCCGTACTTCACGATCTCCTCGACCACGTGCTTCTGCTGGCAGACCTTCACGGGGTAGACGCCGCGGTACTCGCCCTCGTAGGCGTACTCGGAAATCGCGTTCGCGAACGCCTCGTTGAGCCGCCGGATGCGATCCGCCAGAATGTCCGAGAAGCGCAGCAGCAACGGAAGATTGTGGCCGCGCATCTGAATGTCATGCACGAGCTTGTAGAGATCGATCTTCGTCTGGCCTTCGCCGGACGGATCGACTTCCACGTGCCCGTGCTCGTTGATCCGGAAGTAGGGCGAGCCCCACCCCGGAATGTGGTAGAGCTGCTCACTGTCCTTGGTGGACCAGTGGGTGATCGCGTTGAGTTCCTCGACAGTCAATGGAGTGCCTCCAGGGTCTCGCGGCCGAGGCCGCTCTTGGACGTTACCTCCAACCCCGGAGGGGGCCTTCGGCGCGCACGGGGACGTCCACCCGTTTCGCGCCGTGCCGAATCCCGGCTATCGGCCTCCCGCCAAGAGGTAACGGTCCATTTTACCGTGCGGGGGCCAAAATGACGGACGCGACGCGTGGCCGCGAAAGCTGGCAGGACCAGGATTTGGCCTGATGGGGGCCGTTCGGGAAATCGATGGTTTTACAACGAATTGTATCGCCCTGATCACGGCCAGCCGCGGGCTCGCGCCCTCTTCGCCCAGCGAAGGCCCCTACGAATGGGCGAGGTTCAGGTGCGTGCGGTAGGTCTCCCACGTCGCGATCCGCGGCGCGAGCAGCTCATAGGCCCCGTTGAAGACCGAGTCCGGCATGCCCATTGCCCGCTTGGTCGCCGCGTCGCGGTCGAGCGGATTGCGCTCGGCTTCGAGCTTGAACACCCGATTGAAGCCCAGATCCCCCAGGAAATACAGCGCATTCGAGGGAATCGGCCAGTCCGAACCGTGGAAGATGCGCCCGACGTAGCGATCGGCGCCGAAGCGGCGCAGCTGCTTCCAGCGCACCAGGGAGCAGAACGCCGACGTGTCGCCGTAGACGTTGTCGTAGCGCTCCAACAGGCGCACGAAGTTCTCCGAGTAATCGTGCCCCGGCGCCATAAACGAGCCGGTGCCGCAGTGGCTGAAGATGACCGGCACCCCGCGCTGCACGAGCTTCTCGTACAACAGCGGATCGCCCAGGCGTTGTTCCATTCCGGGAAAGGTGTGCTCGCAGCCGGAATGGGCGATCACCGGCAGACCGAGTTCCTTGAGCGCGTCGTAGAAGGGCTCGAAGCGGGATTCGGAGGCGTCGAACTTCTGCAACGGGCCGAGCCACTTGAGCGCGACCGCATTCGGGCCCCAGCGCTCGAGCTCGGCGAGGGCGTCCTTGCGCATCGGGTTCACGGAGATGACGGGCAACAAACGGGGCGATCGCCGCGCCACGTCGAAGACGTAGGCGTTCGGCACGTACAGGTGGCTCTCGGACACCACCAAATCGCCCGCGGCGTCGTACACGCCGTCCATCGCGAAAAGACACGCGTAATCGAGCTGCTGCGCGCCCTCGACCATGCCCACGAGCCTGCGCACGAAGGCCTCGTTGGCGGCTTGCTCGCCCACGTTCAGCCCCGTGTGCAGCGCGCGCAGCACGCCGTAGACCGGGCTCAAGGTCATGCGCTGCGAGACGAAGCAGCCGCACGGCAACTCGCCCGGTCGCGGGCGCGGCCCGACGCCGGCCAGGTGCACGTGCAGGTCGATGCGCATCAGAGACGGAACTCCACCTGTTTCTCGCGCCCGGACAGCGGCGGCTGGCCCTCGGCGGCGCGCTTGCGGCAGGCCTGAATCCAGAGGTTGGCCGTGTCCGCGGGCGTCGAGGTGAAGCGCGCGCCGTGGCGTTGAATCAGCTCGCCCTGGCGCTCGAGCACGCCGAGATCCTGATTGAGCACCACCCGGCCGACGAACGGCACGAACGGGCGAATCAGCGGCGTGAGCCAGCCCATCTTCCAGGTGACGTAGACGTAGACGCGCGTGACGAACTCGGATTCCGGCGTGCAAATCTGAAAGCCCGTGATTTCGCGCTCGGGACCGAAGCCGTAGGCCACCTGCACCGTCGCCGGCAAAATGAAGCGGTCCTGATGCGTCACGCGGTGCTTGCCGACCAACAATCGTCCCAGCACGCTCGAGGTCTGCTGCTCCTCCTCGATGTCGATCACGACGCCGTCCTCGACCTGGCGCACGACGGTGCGCGCGAGGTGGCTCGCCGGCTGGCGAAAGAGGCCGCCGTGTACGTAGCCCGTGTGCGGGCAGTCGATGAAGTTCTCGATCACGTTGTCGACCTGATTGCGAATCACGCAGCTCAAACGCGCGTCGGCCCAGCCGGGCTCGCCGCGATGCGGCAATTTGAACGGCCGCGACGCGCCGGGCTCGCCCTCGCCCATCCAGACCCACACGTAGCCGTCTTGCTCGACGACGGGAAAGCGGCCGCACTGAGCCGCGGCGGGAATCGCCTCGCCCTCGCGCAACGACGGGATGAAGGTGCAGCGCCCGCTGCCGTCGAACTCCCAGCCATGGTAGGGGCACATGAGCCGGCCGCCGTTGATACGTCCGTCCGACAACGGCGCGTTGCGATGCGGGCAGCGGTCGAACAGGGCGATCGCCGCCCCCTGCTCATCGCGAAACAGCACCAACGGCTCGCCCAGAACCTGTCGGGCGAGCGGCCGATTGCCGAGCTCGTTGGCCTCGGCGGCGATGTACCAGAACTGGCGCATGCTCATGATTCTACCGCGCCGAGTGAAATCCGCCTCGTCTCGGTATACTGAAAAGGCCGGTCTGTCGTTCAATCAACCGAGGAGTTCCATGCCCACCGTCCATTACGCGTTCGAGTTCCTGCATCCGCACACCCACCTCGTGGGCGTGGGCATCGACGTGCCGGCGCACGCCGGCGACTACACGGACCTGACGCTGCCGGCCTGGCTGCCCGGCGCCTACAAGATCTTCGACAACGCGCGCAACATCCGCAACTTCCGCGCGGAGACGCCGGACGGGACGGCCCTACGCGTCGAGCGCATGACCTGGCAGACCTGGCGCGTGCACGATCGCGGCGAGGGCTGCTCGGTCGCTTACGAGGCGTTCTGGAACAAGCCCGAGATTCACCAGGGCCAACTGAACGCCCACCACGCCTTTCTCAACCCCGGCACGCTGGCCTGCTTCGTGGTCGGCCATCAGGAAGACTGGCCCTGCACGCTCGAAGTGGACGCGCCGCTGGGTTGGCGCGTCGCCACCGGCCTCGAAGCCACAGGCGAGTCGACCTTCGCCGCGGCGAACTACGAGGAACTGATCGATTGTCCGCTCGAGGTCGGCCTGCACGAGCTCGCCACCTTCAGCCAGGACGGTGTCGATTAC
>DATNPP010000446.1:0-10546 GCA_036703175.1 Oscillatoriaceae cyanobacterium | reverse complement strand
CAGCTTTGTAACGCAAGGAGGCGTGCGGGCTCTCAGAGTTCCCATTGAGCAGCACGCGCAAGCTGGAAAGCCGTTTCGTCTCCTCACTACCACCTATATGGGCGCAACCGATGCTGCCGCAATCGATTGGCTCGCACGGCTGCCCAACGTGCAGGTCCGCGTTTCCTACGATGCCCGGCGCACACGCTTGCATGCCAAGGCGTGGTTGTTCACTCGCCAGAGCGGCCTCGATACTGCCTACGTCGGTTCCGCCAATTTGTCTTCGTCGGCGCTATTCGAGGGGCACGAGTGGATGATCAAAGCGGCTTCCGCGGACCTGCCGATGGTCATCGAGAAGTTCCAGGGCACCTTCGCGACTCTTTGGAATGACCGGGAGTTCGAACCCTATGATCCGCAGAATGACGAGGATCGCTCTCGTCTGAGGGCAGCACTTGCGGAAGAGCGCGGCGAAAAACGCGGTCCCGCGGAAATTCGCGCCTTCTTTACTATCGCCCCCTATCCCTTCCAGCAAGATATTCTCGACCGGCTCAATGCCGAGCGCGAGTTGCACAACCGTAGCCGCAATCTTGTCGTTGCGGCCACAGGCACCGGTAAGACGGTCATTTCTGCATTCGATTACCAGCGTCGTATCGGTGCGAATGGGTTGAGACCACGGCTATTGTTCTTGGCGCACCGCGAGGAACTCCTTACCCAGGCGATGTCGACATTCCGACAGGTGTTGCGCGATGGCGCATTTGGCTGCCTCCTCGTGGGCGGCAACGAGCCCGCAAACCACGACCATCTCTTTGCCAGCATCCAAAGCTTCAATTCCCGCATGCTGCTCGACCGCTTTGGCCCCAAGTATTGGGACCATTTCGTCGTGGATGAGTGCCACCACGCACCAGCGGACTCATACCGGGCCATCATTGACCAGATACAGCCGTCAGTGCTTGTTGGCCTCACAGCGACCCCCGAGCGAAGCGACGGAAAGTCCTTGCTTGGTGACTTCGGCGGCCACATTGCCGCCGAGATGCGTCTCTGGCACGCCATGGAACGGCAATTACTCGTGCCATTCGAATATTACGGCGTGAGCGATAATGTGGACCTCCGCGGCATACGTTGGAATCGCGGCGCATACCAAATTGACGACCTGGACAAGCTTTATACCGGTAACGACCACCGTGCCGGGCTAATTCTGGAGCAGACCCGGGTGCGCGTGGGCGATTTGAAGCAGATGCGGGCGCTCGGTTTCTGCGTGAGTGTCGCACATGCTGAATTCATGGCGCGCAAGTTCAACCAGTTTGGCGTACCCTCGGTCGCCGTCCATGGGGGCAGTTCAGACGAGCTACGTCAAAAAGTTCGCGGCCAATTGGAGCGCAAGGAAGTCAACGTCATTTTTACGTGCGACCTCTACAATGAGGGTGTCGATCTTCCCTTTGTGGATACGCTTCTGATGCTTCGTCCCACCGCGAGCGCCACCTTGTTTCTTCAGCAACTCGGGCGTGGGCTGCGCCTGCACGAAAAGAAGACCGTGTGCCTAGTTTTGGATTTCATTGGCCAGCATCGGGAGGACTTCCGATTCGACCACGTCTATTCGGCGCTTACCGGTCTCCCACGGCCTGCGCTCCAGAAAGCCGTTGAGGAGGGCTTTCCCCTTTTGCCAACAGGCTGCCACGTTGAACTCGACCAAGTGGCGCGCGAGCAAATCCTTGGCAGCATGAGGCGATCGCTACGGGGAGGCGTGAAGCGCCTCGCTGAGGAACTCAAAACGGTGGCGGGTCGCTACGGCCACGACGTGAGTTTACGGGATTACCTCGATGAAACGGGTCGCGAATTGGGCGAAATATTCAATGGAAAAACAAGCTGGTCCGCAATACGCCGTGCGGCGGGTCTTTCGACTGTAGCCGCAGGGCCTGAGGAAGAAGCCATTGTTTCCAGGCTGCGGCACCTTGTCCACCTCGACGAGCCGGAGCGCCTGGCGCTTTACTGCCGGTGGCTTGGTAATCCGGGCGCTATGCAAAATACGGTGGAAGAACGTCGTATTCAGATGTTGGCGTATCAGATGTTCCACGAACGGGACAAGTATTTCACGGCGAGCACGCTCGCGGAGATGCTGAGGGCGCATCCCGCTGTGATTGAAGATCTGCGTGAGCTATTTGAGGTTCTCAGCGCTGACGTATCGCTCGCATCCACTCCTAAGTTTCCTATGCCGGATTGGCCACTGGCGGTGCATCATCGCTACGGCCGCCGTGAAATCCTTACGGCGGTGGGGCGATGGAACGAGAATGCGAAGCCGGATTCACGGGAGGGAGTAGTTCGGCTCGAGGAAGTTCGCACGGAACTACTGTTGGTCACGCTCGACAAGGGTGAAAAGCGCTTTTCCCCCAGCACAAGCTATGAGGACTACGCCATCAGCGCGGACCTGTTCCACTGGCAAACGCAAAGCCTGGTGAGTTCAGAGAGTGCGAGCGGCCGACGCTATGCAGAACAGGCAAAAAACGGCTGGAAGTTCCTGCTGTGCGTACGCCCCACCGTGCATGATGTCTACACCTATCTCGGGCCAGTTCGCTATGTAAGTCACACTGGAAGCCGCCCCATGAGCGTTACTTGGAAATTGGAAGTGCCGCTCTCGGGCCATTGGCTTCAGGAGTTTCTGCGGCTTGCAGCATAATCCCTATCACTCTTGAAAGAAATCGGCGGGAAATGGATGCAACAAACCTCATTCAATGCAGACTCGCCCCTCGAACCCCCGAGCGCTTCGATGTCATCACGCGTCTCCACCACTTCCCGCTCATCAACTACGCGCTACTCGCCGAACGTTTAGCGCCGCACATCGCCACCGAGCACTTTGAGATCGCCGAATTCCCCATCGCCGGCGAGCCCCGCGCATTTCCGAATGCCCCAAATGGCGCTTCGCGCAAACCAACTCCCGCGCCTACGTGATCGATCGCGACCGGTGAACACGCCGTCTGGTTCTTCGGCACGACCTTGGGGCATCCGATGGTGCACATTCCGCGCCAGCGCTGGCGCATTCCCTGGCATCAGGCCCGCTACCGGCTGGACTGCCGGTACGACGCGGCGGCGCGGCGGTACGAGCGCTATCGGTTCGACCAGGTCTGGCTCAATTGAAGAGACGCTTTGGCGGTCCATGGGCTCAAAGTTAGGTTTATCGCCGAGTTGAAGGT
This sequence comes from Oscillatoriaceae cyanobacterium, assembly GCA_036703175.1. Classification (GTDB taxonomy): domain Bacteria; phylum Cyanobacteriota; class Sericytochromatia; order S15B-MN24; family JAQBPE01; genus DATNPP01. Next base: position 7,382 of record DATNPP010000446.1, on the reverse strand, counting down.
AGGTGGTCGAACGTTCGCGAAGTTCGGAGGTAACGTCAGCTCCGCGGTAAAGATAGAGCCGGTAAACCGCTTGCGTTTGCCCCCCGCCCTCGCGGCGCCGTAGCACGTGAATCCGAGGGTGGTGGTAAAAGATCACACAAGGGGGACGCCCCCAAGGAGGTCCCGCGTGCAGCCGTCGTTCGAACCGGGCGCTACGCCTTCCAAACAGCTCACCGAGGCACTGAAGCGGGCCCTCGCCCCTCAGCTGCGTCGCGAGAAGCCCATGTCGCTCGCCATCCCGATGATCGTGGAAGGCGCCGTGTTGCTTGCCCTGGCATGCTTCTGGGGGCCCACTTTGACGCAGCCGGTCCGCCTCGATGCCCGGCGCGACCTCAGGGGCGCGCTGACCGTGACGCTGGTTCGGCCGACACTCCTGGGCATCGATCGCAGGACGCTCGACGGCCCGGGTGCGGCGCTCGGCACGCACTGGCTTGGTAAGACCCATCAGCGCGCGAGCACCACGATTGGCGGGTTCGATCTATATCCGATGGGCCTGGACGAGCAGACGCCGCGGATGCGCGACTTCGTCAGGAGCTACGACGCTTTCTATCATGCCCGCGGCGGCCCCGCCGCGTTGCACCTCGAGCTGGTGCCTCCTGCCTACATTCCTTCGCTGGCCTGGAGCCTCGCATCGATCGGCGCAGCGACGCTGGCGATAGGGCTGAAGACCATGTTCACGACGGCAGCGGCGCCGGAACCAGCAGCGCCACAGCCTGTGCGCTTGCTTCCGCCCGTCGTGAAGGACCTGCCCACGCCTCTCGAGCGAAGCGGGCGTGACGCGCGGGGACGTCTCTGGTTGGCGCGTGCGGCCATCGTCGGGTCGCTCATCAACATGCTGATGGCCTGCTGGGCAATGACCGTCGGCATCAAGCCCACCACCTTGAGTGCGCATCGCGATCGCGATGGTCTGGGCAGCGTCGTCTTCACTCGGCCGACCCTCTGGGGCGTCCAGCGCGTTCGGATGACCCTCGCTCAGGCGGGGCGCGCCTACAATAACCCCTCCATTGAGGGCCAGAGCGCCGTGACGCTCGGCGGCGTGCCGCTCGCCCCGCTCGGGATTGCGAAACCGCAAGGCGTGATCTTCGACATCGCCCGGCGCTATAATCGCTTCTACGACAGCGCCGAGCGCCCTGCGGATTTCAGGGCCGCGAGCCAGCCCCTGAACGAGCTCGTGCCCTTCGCCTGGGTTTACCTCGTGGCCGGGCTGCTGGGGCTCGCGTTCGGCATCCGACGGGCTCATACGGCCCAAGAGCGCCTGGACGACGCATCTTGAACACGAACGCCCACCATCGCCTCGAACAACGCCTCAGCCCCCGATCGCCCGGGCGCTTCGACGTCGTTTCGCGCTTGCATCACTTTGCGCTCATCAACTACGCCTTGCCTACCGAGCGGTTGGCGCCGCATATCGCCACCGAGCGCTTCGAGATCGCCCAGTTCCCGATCGCCGGCGAGCCCCGCGCCATCATTAGCGCCGTCCCCTTCCTCGACGTCGACTTCACCTTCCCGCGCATCCCCGGATGCCCCAAATGGCGCTTTGCGCAAACCAATTACCGGGCCTACGTGATCGATAGCGTCACCGGCGAGCACGCCGTCTGGTTCTTCGGCACGGCCCTGGGGCATCCGATCGTGCACATTCCGCGTCAGCTCTGGCGCATTCCCTGGCATCAGGCCCGCTACCGGCTGGATTGCCGGTACGATGCGGCGGCGCGGCGGTATGAGCGCTATCGGTTCGACGTGGCGTCGGATTGGGGCGAGGCGGCGATCGCCCTGGAAGACACCGGCGAGCCCATCAGCCTGCAGCCCGGCTTCGCGTCGCTCGACGAGATGCGACTGATCCTCACCCATCCGCTCGACGGCTACTACCGCTGCCTCGACGGACGATTGGGGTCGTACTCGGTGTGGCACGAGCTGTTGGAGCCGACGATGGGGCGGGCGCAGGAGCTTTACTTCGGGGTGTTCGAGCGCTTGGGGTTGCTGAGCCGGGAGGAGATGGCGCAGCCGCACTCGGTCTTCATGCTGCCTGAAACGACGTTCCAGGTGGTTCTGCCGCCACGACGGCTGGATTGAGGAAAGTTTGGAGGCCGGGCGCAAGCCTACGGTGTCGACTTGAGGAGCGCCAACGAGCGTTAAAGATCCCAACGGCGTTCGGGCCCCTGGAACGCAAGACAAAGTAGGGAAAATTCCCTAAAATGGGTACGAAGGTAGTAGCAGCGCGTGACTACAGAGATCTCCCGGAGGGCATTCAGCGGATTTTCGGTCGTGCGCTCAATTCAAGTGGGCAGAGCAGCATGCGGAACGACGAAAGGGGGGCGAGGGATGAGCGACGACTTTGAGCCGGCGATTGAAGTCGAGGGTAGCCTTTTCAAGTTCCTGGGTTTCGAGAACCATGAAGAAGAGGATGCAAAGAGCCAACTGCTCATTCGCATCTACAAGGTGATGCGGGGGCAAGGCTGGAACCAATCGCAGCTTGCCGAAGCCCTCAAGATGCACAAGAGCGAAGTATCAAAGCTTCTCAAGGGCGACCTGGATCGCTTCAGCATCGAACGAATGATGCGAATGCTGCGCGATCTTGGGACGCCTGTGCGAATCACCTGGGTCGATGAGCCTGCTTCAACAAGGACGAAAGCGAGCCACTGAGGCGCGTTCCGCACGACGGACCGCATCGCGGTAGACTCGTCCTGGGGGCCGGCGGCGGATCGCCCTGGAAGACACTGGCGAGCTCATCCGCCTGCAGTCCGGCTTCGCATCGCTCGACGAGATGCAACTGATACTCACCCATCCGCAAGGCGTGGAGGACGTTTCATGGCTAGAGAGTTTTCCGAATCCGAGCTCGAGGCCATGTATCGTGAGGCGGAGCAAGCGAGGCAGGCGACGCCGACCGCGACCGCCATTCAATACGATGCTGATTCGCATCGCTTCACCATCACGCTCCTGGCGGGCGGTAAGGTGAGCTTCGATGTTGCGCAAGTGCCGGAGTTGGCCGGCGCGACGAGCGGGCAATTGGCTGACGTTGAGCTGTCGCCGTCAGGGGGCGGGATTCACTGGCCTCAGTTGGATATGGACATCAGCGTTGCGGGGCTTGTGATGGACCTAGTGGCCGGCGAGGGCTAGCGTCGGGATTTTCGGGCGTTACTGATGCGGGAGATCGTGGTCGGCTTGGGCGATGGCGGCCTCGAAGCGCGCTTCTGCGTCCGGCGTCAGAAAGACGGCTTCGGGCGCGCTCATTTGCACCTTGATCTGTGCCCTGGTGAGGCCGGGCTTGGAGCCAGGTTGCGCCGTACTCGTGGCCTTGCGCTCGTTCTTCGCCATGGCAGAACCTCCTTAAAGGTCGTAGCAGCTGAACATCTTCGCCGCCCATTTCGCTTTGTCACGCCGAGTCTAACATTGTGGTGTTTGGTGGCTATAGTCAATACGACAGCCACCGGCTTGGTCGTAAGTTTCGAAGTTTCCGCCGCGCATGTGCATTCGCCACATTCGCCCTGTGAGCGAAAACGCACCCGGACCGTGCCTGCGCTCCTCCTCTTTCGGCGTGAGGAAACATAGAATCGACTCGCTTTCGTGCCCCGTCGAGGGAGGAGGTCCGTATGCCCATCTTGAGCATCCAGGCGCAGCGCGTGCGCGCGATCGTGAAGCGGTTCGAGGCCGGTGAGTACGATTACTGGGACATGGAGACGGTGCCCGTCGAGGACGAAGCCACCGTGCTCGCGCTGCTCGCGGGCCTGCGATCGCCGGAGTGGCGGGCGGGATTGGCCTGTGTGCAGGCCCTCGGGCGGAGCCGTGTTCGCTTGGATCTCGTCGTGACGGCGCTCGTGCCGTTGTTGCGGGATGCGGAGGATTCCATTCGTTGCCAGGTGGCCGAAGCCCTCGGCCGTATCGGGCCGTCGGCGCGGGCGGCCGTGCCGGAGCTCGTGGCGCTCATCGGGATCGAGCAGAACGGGCTCGTGACGCAGGCCGCGTTGCGGGCGCTCGGCCAGATCGGGAAGCACGGCGAGCTCGTCGTGCCCCGGCTGGTTCGAATGCTCGCGTGCGCCCGCCGCACCTCGAACGCGTGGCAGGCGCTGCATCAGGCCTGGCATCCCGCGCGGGCGATGCTGTCGTTGGTTCAGGGCTCAGGCGTCTTTCAGGACGGCTTCGGCCTGTTGCGAGACAGCGTGAAGGCGCTCGGGGCTTTTCCCGCGCAGGCCGCCTCGAGCTTGCCCGCGTTGCGCGAAACGCTCGCACTCGAGCTGCCGGGCTTGAAGCCGGTGCTTGTCGAGACGATCGGCCGGCTGGGCGGGCTGGACGCGGCGACCGTCGATCGCCTCGTCGGGCTGCTGGCGGCGCCGTGTACGCCGGCGCACGAGGCGGCGGCGATGCTCGTCGCGCTCGTGCCCTATCAGGAGCATCACACGCGCTTGCTGCTCGCGTTGCTCGACGTGCCCGGGGTGCCCGACATGGCGCACGACGATCCGCGGCCGGGCGTGGTGCGCTTCCTGGATACCGCAAACCCGGAGGCGGCGGTGCTGGCGCGTCTCGTCGACGCGCTGGGTGATGAGCGGCCCTTCGTCCGAGAGCGCGCCGCCCGATTGCTCGGAGCTTGCGGCGCCGCTGCGGCCTTCGCGGCCTCGCAATTGGCCGAGCGGTTGCAAGACCCCGTGCCGGACGTGTCGGCCGCGGCGGCCCAGGCGATCGGCCTGCTGGGCAGCGTCGAGGCGCCGGTACGGGAGGCGCTCGAGGCGTTCGAGCGCGGGGAGCCGGACGACGCGCGGCGGGCGATCGCCCGGGAAGCCCTGACCAACCTCGGCGCACCGCCGCCGCTGCCGCCTGGGGCGTTCGACGCGATCGATCGCCTCGTGGCCTACCTTCCCTTCGAGGGCCGTCCGGGGCGGCGCGTGCTCGTCCACGGCGGCAAGCTCTACTTCGCCGTTCACCGGATTCTCGCCAAGGGGGACCCCTCGGCGTGGCAGACCGACGAGGACGCCTTCGGCATCGCGGTATTCGATCCCGCGACGGCTCGGCTGAACGAGCATTCGCTGCCCCTGGAGTTCCCGATTCGCCACACCGGCGCCGCCGGAGCGCGGCGCACGTTCCGCCTGGAATTCGAGCTGGACGGCAAGCTCTTGTTTTCGTTGAACAGCCCGTTCTCGGATCAGCGGGGCTGGGGCGACGACAACTTCTTGTACCTGTTCGATCCGCAAGCGGCGCGCTGGAGCCGGCTGGGATCCTCGCGATTCTCGTCGACCCCGGTGGAGCAGCCCTTGGTAGCCGGGCCGGAGGACAGCGTGCACAGCTGTTCGTACGGCGAGCTGGTGCTCTGGAAGGATGCCGACGGCGGCCTGAAGGTCGCCGTCGACGGCACGCCCTATCATCTGGACGATTGGGAGCTCGCTCCGCAAACGGCCGAGGCCCTGGCCTGCGCGCGCCAGTTTCGGGAGGCCATCGAGCGCGCCGTTTGGACGGTGCGTGCCGTCAGCGAGGACGTCTGGGAGCTGGCATCGCCGGCCGGCGAGCACGTCAAGCTCTTCGACGTGCAGGCGCTGCTCGCCGGTCTGGAGCCGAGTGGCGCGCTTCCGGGCGGCCACCTGTCGGCCGCCGTCGCGCTCGCCGGGGCCGGGGGGGCGGTTGCTAGCCGTCACCGTCAGTTATGGCGACGCCGGCGCGGTGCTCGTTCTGGCGCTTTGAAACGGGCGCGGGCGATTCCGCTGCAAGAACGACGCCGGCCCAATGGCCGGCGCCGTTCGTCCGTATGGGAATGGTATGGGAGGATTAACCGTTCGTCGTTCCGGAGCCCGTCGGAAGGTTCTTCCGGGGCGCTGGATCGTCACTCAGGCATCGTAAGCGAACTCTGCCGCCGCTCCTATTGGCGAGCGAGGCAAATCCTTCTGTGGCGCGACCGGCCTCGCATTCGCCCCGATGGTGCGTGGAGTTGCGCTTGAGCGATCTCGCGTGGGGGAGGCTTGACTCATTCCCATATGGGAATGTAATCTGGGACGGTCAAGCAACCAAGCTCAAACCGAAGGAGGGCCCATGTCCGGAACCGGTACCAAGACGGGAATTTCGCAGATCGGCGTCGTGGCGGTCCACGTGACCAATCAGGACGCGACGGCCGACTGGTTCGTCTCGAAGCTCGGCTTCGTGAAGACGATGGACGTGCCGATGGGGCCGGACTCGCGCTGGGTGCAGGTGTCGCCTCCGGGCGCGCAGACGCAGCTCTCGCTGATGGACGTCAAGACCTTTCCGCCGCACGTGCCGTCGCTCGCGGGCAAGATGGTCAATCCGTGCATCTTCGAGGTGGAGAACTTCGAGGCGTCTTGCCGGGAGCTGAAGGCGCGCGGCGTGAACTTCACGATCGCGCCCGAGAAGCAGCCCTGGGGCTGGTGGGCCGAGATCGAGGATCCGGACGGCAATTCGTTCGGCCTGCACGGGCAAGCCTGAGCCGTCGGCGTCGGAGGCGCGGTTGCGATTGAGCGACCGCGCCTTTCCGCTAGCCCTTGCGCCAGAGGCGGGCGCCGTGGTGGGCCAGCCAGCCACCACAGGCGGCCGTCTCGATGGCCGCCGTGATCGTGAGCGGGTTGCCGTGCTCCAGGTACACGTCCACCAGGGCCACCGCAAGGACGGTGGCGGCGCCGAGCCAGCTGACGACGGCTTCGATCCGGTCGTTGAGGTGCGATTGAAGCATGGCGGTCTCCTCCTTCGGCGTTCCCACATGGCGCGGGCGGGTTTCTCTTTATACCCACTCAGGCGGTCGAATCTTCCTCCTCGATTTCGTGGTCGTGCGTGATCGTCACGCAGCCGCGCAGCGTATTGGCGATCGGGCAGCCGCGCTCGAAGACGCTGATCGCCCGCTCTGCCGCCGTCCGCGTGCCGGCCGGAATGCGCAGGTGGAGCTTCACGTGCACGCGCGTCAGCTTCATGACGCCCTCGGGCGCCTCGATCACGCCCTCGGCCTCGGCCCAGAGCTTGTTCGGGAAACTGGGAATCTTGCGCGCTTCCAGCGCGCCGCCAAGCGTGGCGACCAGTCAGCCGGTGAGCGCGCCGACCAGGTGGTCCAGCGTGCTCGGCAGCTCCTCTTGCGGCTCGTAGCCGTAGAAGCGCTTGATGCCCTCGTTCACGCCGTAGCGAATCGGCTCGGGATAGTTGCCCAGGTAGGCGACGCGGTTCGGCCGCTCTTCTTGAATCACGCGCGCGCGCGCGATGTGCACGGGTTCCATGGGGGCACCTCCTCGGGGCTCCACTGTAGCAGGCCGCTCCCGCGGCTTCAACTGCTGCCCTTGGACGTGCGGTTCGGCGTCGCTTCGGGCAGCAGCGTGATGGGCGGTTCGGGGTGCCGCGCCGGATAGGCCAGCCGATCGACGGGCCAGTGG
>DATNPP010000435.1:0-2438 GCA_036703175.1 Oscillatoriaceae cyanobacterium | reverse complement strand
ATCCTGTGCGGCTTCCACGAGGCGGCGCTGATGGCGCAGGCCGTCGTGCACGTAGTCGCGCCGGAGAAGAAGGTCGTGTTCCAGTACACGACGTCATCCTCGAGCCTGCAGAAGAAGCTCGGCGTGATCTGATTCTGGACTCCCAACCCTCCTTTTTGAAACTGCGCAGCAGTTTTGGGGCGGGGCAGCCGGACGGTCGCGAATAAAGCACCCCCTCCCGAAATTCGCGATGCGAATTTCGACCTCCCCTCAAGGGGAGGTCGGATCCGGCCTTTCGCCGGGATGACGGTGGGTTGGGGCGTCTTGGTGGGTTGGGGGCGTCTTGGATGTCATTCGCTACCGGAAAGTCACGGTGGCAAGGGCGCGGCTGCGTTTGTCGTCGGGCCACGTGGTGACTGCGGAAAGCGATGCGGCGGCGTTGATGTTCACGCCCTGGCCGGGGGTGGCGAGGATGGCAGCCCCGGTGGCCGTGGTGACGGTTACCGATCCCTCGAGCAACACGACGCCGATCTCGCCGTCGATCGGGCCGCCCCAGAAATCAGTGCCGCGTACCCCGATGACGGCCGATGGCGTCGTGACGCTGGCGTCTTTCGTCGCGCCGAGCTGGAGCTTCCCGGCGATGAAGCGGTAGGCGCCGGCGATATCGGCGTGGAGTGTGCTGGCGCCGGTGGGATCGTAAACGAAGCGGTCGACGGCGAGCCTTGCCTTCTCGCCCAGCGTCAGCCCGGTGCCGTCGTCCAGCGTGAGCGCCAGGCGGCCATCCGGCCCCGTCGTGAGTATCTCGTTGAGCGAGACCGGCGAGCCGGTGACGAGCACGGCAGTCGTGCCGCCACTGGTGCCCTGAGCCTCGCCCTGGACGCGATCGACCTTGCCGATCGGATTGGCGGCGAAAGCCGGGCCGCACCCGACGAACAGCAGCAGCGCGACGACGGACGCGCGCCGCCCGAAACTCAGGCCGCTTCGCCCTTCGCCTCTTCGCAGGCGAGGCCGTACTTCTCGCTCCATGACTCGATCGCCTCGATCACCGGCTTGAGGTCGCGGCCGGCCTGGGTGAGTTCGTAGCTGGTCTTCGGCGGCATCACGGACTGAACGGTCTTCTTCACCAGCCCAGCCTTCTCCAGACGGGCAAGACGCTGGGCGAGCGTGGTCGAATTCACGTCGCCGGCGTTGCGGGCCATATCGTTGAAGCCCTGCGGGCCGGAAAGCAGCACGCGCACGATGAGCAGGACCCACTTCTCCTGAAGCAGGTTCACCCCTGCGGTGAGATGCCGCGAGGGACACGACGACCCGTGCGCTGCAACGGCGCTTTCGGCGGCTTCCTTGGGGCTGCGGACCATGGCTGCATTCCTACCATGCGTAGAACGATTCAGGGAGTACTTGATTTTGTATAGTGCTATATCTAGCTATCTGCTTAACAGTTTCAAGCACTCGAAGGAGCAGATCAATGAACGCCGTCACACCTTTCAAGCCCGACCCAAAGTACACGCATCTGGCCGAGGACGAGGCCGTCAACCGCGCCAAGAAGGCTTTGGAAGCCAAGGGCATAGAGGTCTTCGTGGTGGACAGCGCGGCCGAGGCCAGGGCCAAGGTGCTGGAGCTGATCCCGGAAGGCGCCGAGGTGATGACCAACGCTTCCAAGACGCTGGACGACACCGGGATTTCGGCGGCGATCAACGAGTCCGGCAAGTTCGATGCGCTGCGCCCGAAGCTGATGGCGATTTTCGGCGACCCGAACAAGAAGCGCGAACAGCGCAAGCTGGCGGCGGCCCCGGACTATTCGCTGGGAAGCGTCGCGGCGGTGACCGAGGATGGCAACATCCTGATCGCTTCCGCCAGCGGCAGCCAGCTTGGCCAGTATACCTACGCCGCGGGCCAGGTGATCTGGGTGGTGGGCACGCACAAGGTCGTGCGCGACATCGCCGAGGCGCAGCAGCGGCTGCATGAGCATGTCTTCCCGCTCGAGAACGAGCGCGCGCTCGCCGCCTACGGCAAGAACAGCGCGCTCCTCAAGGTGCTTACCATTCACGGCGAGCGGCCAGGCCGTCTGACGCTGATCCTGATGCGCGAGCACGTCGGGTTCTGAGGGGGCGGGCAACGCTGCGTCGCCCCGGCGAAAGCCGGGGCCCCTTCGCAGGGTGACGTGACGTGCGCGTCGAGCAAGGTGCTCTGAACGTCGTATCCGGTGGCTGGGTTCGCGATGGATCCCGGCTTTCGCCGGAATGCCGGTCAATGGCTTTGACCTGCCGGCGGGCCGCTGACACACTTGGCCAATGAAGGTCGAGACGTTCCAGTTCGCCGACGACGGCGACATTCCCAACAACCCGCTGCCGCTCATCGTCTACCGCGGCGCGCTTGCGGCGCGGGGCGACCTCGCGACGGAGTTCGAGCAGCGCTTCGCCAGCCACGGGTGGGGCCGCATGTGGCGAAACAGCGTCTTC
>DATNPP010000416.1:0-2850 GCA_036703175.1 Oscillatoriaceae cyanobacterium | reverse complement strand
CGATGGTCTCTTGCCCGTCGAAGAGCGGCACGCCGACCACGCTGCGCAGCGCGAGCGTCTGGATGCTCGCTTGCGTGCCGAGGCGGGCATCCGACTGCGCGTCCTCGATGTAGAGCGGCTCGCCGTTCCAGAGCACCTGCTGCGCCAAACTGGTGCTGAACGCATCGGACTCGTCCTCGGCCATGCCGTGGAAGACCTGGCGCACGACCTCGAAGCCTTCGTAGAGCAGCAGAAAGCCGCGCTCGGCCTCGGCGATCTCGACCAGCGCCGCGAGCGAGCGAGCCATCACGGCGTCGAGATCGGGCTGCGCGCTGATGAGCGCCATCAGATCCGTCAGGTGGTGCAAGCGGTCGGAGGAAACCTCGGGCACGACCGACGTGTGCTCCAAAAGCTCGCGGCGCTCGGGCCAGGCCACGAAGGCATCGGCGTCGACGCCCGCGAGCAGCGCCTCCATGCGCTTGGGAGCTTCCTGGCGCTGCGCGCGCGCGCGCGGATCGACGCGGCCCCAATCGCCCAGGGCGAGGGCCTCCCAGACCGGCACGCCCAGTTCGCGCGCCAGCTCAACCGCATGCTCGAAGTCCTCGAAACGGCCCGAGCGCACGCCTTCCAGCCAGGCGAGCTGGACGTTGAGCAAGCGCAGGCCATGCGCCTCGGCGAGAGCGCGGGCCTCGGCCAGCGGCGCGTCCGCCTCCGCGCTCGCGCGCAGGGCGTAAGCTTGCCAGGTAAGCGCGTTCGCCAGCGGCACGGCCTGGCCGGCGCCGCGCGCGGCCTCCACCAGGGCGGCGAGGCGCTCGGTCGCGTCGGCCGCGCCGGTGCCCAGCGCGAGCAGGGCCTCGAAACGTGCGAGCTTGGCCGAATGCTCGTCGTTGTGCGTCGACTTCGCCAGATCATGCGCTGCCGTCAGGGCCTCGCGGGCGTCGGCGAAGCGCCCCAGGTGCAACAGCGCCTCGATCCAGTACGGCAACACGGCGAGCTCGAGGTAGCGATTCTTGATCTCGCGCGCGAGGGCCAAGCCACTGGCGAGATGGCCGCTTCCGACCGCCAGTTCGCCCTGATAGAGCTCGGCGAGGCCCACGAGCGCGAGCGTGAAGCCCTCCGGGAACTTGCGCCCCTGCTGACGGCTCATCTCGAGCGCGCGCTTCGCGTGATCGCGCGCCGCGGCGAGATCGCCCAGCTCGAGCAACACCGCGCCCACGTTGAGATGCGCGAAAATCGCCTCGTTCGGCGCGGCCATGCGCGTGCACAGTTCGAGGCAGGCCTCGAAGGCCTTGCGGGCCTCGCCGAGGCGGCCCGCCGCCATATAGACGTTGCCCTGATTGTTGCGTGCCTCCTGGGCTTCGACGAGATCCCCGAGGGCCTCGTTGAGGGTGATCGCCTCATCGAGCAATGCGAGGCCTTCTTCGATCCGATCCGCCTCGCTCGAGGCGAGCAGATAGCCGTAAAGGCTCAGCGCACCGGCAAGGCGGGCCGGATCCCCCAGCTCGCGGGCACGCCGCACCGCCGAGGCCAGGTGGGTCTTCGCCACGTTCGATTCACCCGAGAAGAAGGCCACGCGCCCCGCCGCCTCCCGCGCGCGCACGCCCGTACGCGCATCGCCGGCCTCGTCGGCCGCGTTGATGGCGCCTGCGAGCGCCGCGAGCGCGTCGGCGTAGCGCCCCTTGAGCTGCAGCAAAATGCCGTAGGTGACCTCGTGCTCGGTCAGGCCACGCGCGCGCACCGCGGCGAGCAAATTCTCTTCGTAGAGGGCGATCGCCTCGTCGACGCGCCCCGCGATGCGCAACCATTGGCCGCGCAGAATGCGCAGCTTGAGCGCGTCCTCGATCTCGAGATCCGGCAGCGCCAGCGCGGCATCCAGCAGCTTCTCGCACGGGCCGGTCGCGAACAACGCGAGCGAGCGCCCGACCGCCGCGATGACCCAGGGCACGGCCTTTTTGGGCGCGTAACCAGCGAGCCCATGGCGCGCGGCGCCGAGCAGGCGATCGAGGGGCGCGTCGGGCGAATCCGGATCGGACAGGCCCGCGGCGTACCAGTCCGCGGCCTGCGCGTGCCACATGGCCCGCGTGGCGGCCTCGACGCCCGCCAGCAGCGCCGTCGCTTGCGCCGGCCGGACGAAACGGTAGCTCCCCTCGTCGCGGAAGAGCACTTCGGCCGATTCCAGTTCGGCCAGGGCTCCGAAGAAGGCGGGCGATTCCAGCCCCGAAAGCGCCGAGAGCGCCGAGAGCTCGCCCGCCGAGCCGAGCAGCGCCGCGACGCGCGCGAGCCCGCGGGCGTGCGTGGACAGCTCCTCGAAGCGCGCCTCGAGCGCGGGCTGCAAGCCGCCCGGCAAAGCGAGATCGGCTTGCGGCAGCAGCTCCCAGCGGCCGGCTGCGCGCACCAACACGCCCGTCCGAATCCAGTGCGCGAGAATCGCCTCGGCGAGCCCCGGCGCGCCGCCGGCGAGCACGGGCAGGCTATTCGCGAGCGCCTCGGGGAGTTCGCTCTGGCCCAACAGGGCAGCGGCCAGCGCGTGAATCTGGGCGTCGTTCAGCGGCGGCAGCGCGATCGCGCCCTCCGCATCGGTGCGGCCCGCGAGCAAAAAGCGCCAGCCGCGCGCGGTGGCCTGGGCACTCAAAAAGGCCAGCAGATCGGCCGAGGCGGCATCCAGCAAATCCGCGTCGTCGACCACGCAGAGCAAGGGGCCCGCTTGCGCGGAAGCCAGCTCGGCGATCGCCGCGTGCAAACGCACGCGCTCTTGCATGCCCTCGAGGGCCGGCGCCGGCGCGCCAAGCTCGGGCAGCACGCGCGCGAGGATCGGGCGCAAGCGCGTCGCGGCCTCGCCCTCGCCCGCCGCGAGCGCCTTGAGCCAGGGGT
>DATNPP010000356.1:0-9719 GCA_036703175.1 Oscillatoriaceae cyanobacterium | reverse complement strand
TCACTTGCCCGTTGGCCGCCGTGCCCGAAAGACCGGTGCTGTTGGGCGTCCACTCGGTCGCGGCGCTCACGTCCGGCAAATTGATCGCCGTCGACGGCGCGGCGGAGGGCGCGGGCCCCGGCGTCGGCGCAGGCGCCGCGGCGGCCTTGGGCGCCGTGGAACGCGGCGAGACGGGCGATAGCGAGGGGGTGACGGAGCTGACGCGCATAAGGACCTCTTCCGAGTAGGACACCGGTTTTATCGGTAAAAACGGCACTGCGCTTGTGTTAATGTTCAGTTAATTTCCCGTATGCGCGATCACACGCCTGTTTGCAGGAATGGCCGCCGGAGGCCGCGCTACCCACATGCGGAGCATCCGGGTATAATGGTCGCGCCCTTTTGACCCGTTGGGAGTTCCATGTCCCCCCGTTCCGCGAAGTCCAGCCGCCGTCCGCCCTCCCAGCGCATGCGCTCAAGCTGGCTCAAGAACGCCGTCACGGCGGTGCTGATCGTCGGTGGTATGGGCGGCATGGGCCTCGCGGTGGGCGTGGGGCTGGTCGTCGCGCAGATCCCGCCGGTCAGCACGCTGCTGGCCGAGCATCACTCGGACACGACCAAGATCTACGATCACAACAACCGCCTGGTCGCCAGCCTTCAAAACGGGGAGAATCGCCAGACGGTCCCGCTCTCCGCAATTTCGCTCCCGATGCAAAAGGCCGTCGTGGCTTCCGAGGACGAGCACTTCTACCAGCACTACGGCATCGATCCGGCCGGCGTGTTGCGCGCCGTGCTGTCGTTCGGCATGGCCGGCGGCGGCAGCACGATCACGCAGCAGCTCGCGAAGAACCTCTTTTTGTCCTTCGATCGCACGCTGACTCGCAAGGTGGCGGACATGTGGCTCGCCATTCAGCTCGAGCGTACGCTCACCAAGCAGCAGATCCTGGCCATGTATCTGAACCAGATCTACTACGGGCACGGCGCCTGGGGCGTCGAATCGGCGTCGCAGGCTTATTTCGGCAAGCACGCGAGCGAATTGACCCTCAACGAGGCCGCCTTGCTGACGGGCATGTTGCCGGCGCCGGAGTACTATTCGCCCGATCGCCACCCCCAGGCGGCCAAGGAGGTGCGCGACCGGGTGCTGCGGCGCATGGCCGAAACGGGCGCGATCGACGAGGCGACGGCCACGCGTGAGATCGCGCGCCCGCTGCCGCACACGCACATCATCGATTACGCGTATCCGGCTCCCTACTTCACCAGCCAGGTGCTGCAAGCGCTCACGGACAAGTTCGGCGCGGATCTGGTGATGCGTGGCGGGCTGAAGATCTACACGACCCTCGATCTGCCCGAGCAGCAGGTCGCCGAGCGCCTGATTCGCAGCGGCGTCGCCGCGGACAGCCGATACCACGTCGGCGAAGGCGCGCTCGTCGCGATCGAGCCGGGCACCGGCGCGGTGCGCGCGCTCGTCGGCGGCACGAGCTACAGCGAGAGCCAGTTCAACCGCGCCACCCAGGCCCACCGTCAGCCGGGATCGACCTTCAAGCCGTTCGTCTACCTCACGGCCTTCATGCAGGGCTACACGCCCTTCAGCACCGTCATCGACGCGCCGGTGCGTTTCGGCAACTACGCACCGGTGAACGACGAGCGCACCTTCCAGGGCAAGGTCACTTTCCTCAAGGCGCTGACCCAGTCGCTCAACGTCCCGACGGTCAAGGTCGCGGATCAGATCGGCATCGACAACGTCATTCGCACCGCGCACGCGGCCGGCATCAAGTCGGACCTGCCCGAGAACCTCTCGGTGGCCCTGGGCAGCGCCGAGGTGACGCCGCTCGAATTGGCGAGCGCTTACGCGACGTTCGCGGCGGACGGCCTCTACGTCGAGCCGCATTTGATCGATCGCGTGGAGGACAAAGACGGCCACGTGCTCGAGCAGTTCACGCCCTCGACGACCAAGATTGCCGATCCGGTCTCGGTCGCCGAGCTCGACGAATGCCTGCAGAACGTGATCTACCACGGCACCGGCACGGCAGCCTGGTTCGGCAGGCCCGCCGCAGGCAAGACGGGTACCACCAGCGGCAATCGCGACACCTGGTTCGCGGGCTACACGCCGGATCTCGCCTGCGTGGTCTGGCTGGGCAACGACGACGACTCGCGCCTCTCGCCGGCCGCGTACGGCGGCGTGCTGGCCGCGCCCCTCTGGAGCCGGTTCATGGGCTTCGCGCACGAGGGCGTGCCGGTGCACAATTTGATCAAGATCGCACTGCCTTCGGCGCCGGATGCCACCGACAGCGCCGAGCCGGCCAGCGACACCGCCACGTCGACCGCGGCGACGGACGCCGCGCCGGTCGCTTCGGCGCCGGCGAACGCGCTGCAAGGCCAGCCGCTGCAAGAACCCCTGCCGAGCGACGCGCCGACCGCACCGGCCGAAATCAATCTGCCCTCGACGGCCTCGGCGCCCGCGGCGCCCTAGTCTCGTGGGTGCCCTCTCCACGAAGGTGGGGCGGGATGCTGGCGACCCGTTCAGAGGAGCCAGCCGGGTGAGGTCGCGGGTATAAGATCGTCGCGGAGGTGCGCATGGCCGATTCCGAACTCGATCCCCATCTGGCGGAGCGTCTCGGCGAAGTGGTCGACACGGCCGACTTTCGCCGCCGCGAGGCGCGCGTCGGCAGCGACGAGGTCGAGCGCGCGATGGCCTTGCCCGAGCACCTCGGCGGGCGGGCGATCAGCGATCGCTTTTCGCGCGCCAAGCCGACGCCGAAACCGGGCCTCGAACCGCACCTCAAGAGCCGTCTGGCGGAGGTTCAAGACAGCCCGCTGGTGCGTCAGTCCGCTGACGACGCGGTCGAGCAGTACCGTGCTCTGAGGCGCCGAATGGGCGGCTCATGAAGCCCGGCCTGTTGACCGGCCTGCTGGTGGCCTTGCTCGCGGCGCCCTGCGGGCTTGCTCGGGCGACGCCGAGCGCCCGGCCCGACGCGATCGCCACGGCGATCGCCGGCATGGACTTCGGCCTCACCGATCTGCGCGAGGCCGCCGGCACCGGAGATCCGGTCGCGCTGCGCCAGGCCGAGCGGGAGGTGTTGCTGCCCCTGCTGCTGGGCCTCGACGATTGCGTGATCGCGGGGCGGGTCGACCCCACGCGCTACCGGCGCCTGTATGCCGCCGTCACGCGCGTTCAGGGCATGTTCAAGGAGATTCCCTATCGCCTCGTGGTTCAGCCGGGGGGCGGCTTGCCGAGTTTCACCCTCGAGTTGCGGCGCTCGCCGGTGCCGGTGTTGCGCTCGCAGCCGACGCGCTGGCGGGTCGAGCCCGTCGACGGAGGCGTTCGCCTTCTGGCTCCGCTTGCGGGAGGGTTCCGCAAGCGCTAGAGTGAGGCCAGGAGGACGGGATGCCCGACTGGCTGTCCGCACTGGCCGTTCTGTCGGCGCTCGCGTTCGCGGCGATCGCCGCGCTGTTGGTGGCGCTGCGCGTGAACGTGCGCTACCACCTCGAACGTGCGGGGTCGCTGTGCGATCCGGACTTCGCCTCGACGCTGCAAGGCCTGACGAACAGCCCGAGCCGCTCGGTGACCAGCTATCGCCTCTACACGGACGTGCCGTCGATCTACACGGCCATGCTGCAGGCGATCCATCAGGCCGAGCGCACGATCACGATGGAGACCTACCTGTTCTGGTCCGGCCGGACGGCGGAGGCCTTCATTCAGGCCTTCATCGAGCGGGCGCAGGCGGGCGTCGAGGTCAAGCTGCTGCTGGATGCGGACGGCAGCCGGTTTCTCAAGCGCAAGGCGATCGCCCGATTGAAGGCCGGCGGCTGTGAGGTGCGGCTGTTCCGGCCCTTTTCCTGGACGCAGCCGGTCGCCTACAATCATCGCACCCACCGCAAGCTGCTGGTGATCGACGGCGTGGTGGGCTTCACCGGCGGCATCGGCGTGGCCGACATGTGGTTCGGGCCGCCGCCCTGGCTGGATTTGATGCTGCGTCTGGAAGGCGGCGTCGTCGAGTTGCTGCAAGGCGCCTTCTTTCAGGACTGGGTGATCGCCGGCGGCGGGTTGAACCTGGGGCGAGGCTACTTTCCGCTCGCGCCCGAGGCGCAAATCACGCCCGAGGGGCCTCAGGGCATGGTGACGACGAGCGCGCCGATCTGGGGCGACAGCACGATGCGCTTGCTGTACTTCAGCGCGATCGCCTCGGCCGAGCAGCGCATCTGGCTCGCGAGCCCTTACTTTCTGCCCAACTGGGACACCGCCGCCGCCCTGGGGGCGGCCGCCTTGCGCGGCGTGGAGGTGAGGCTTCTGTTGCCCGGCCCGCGCAACGACAAGCCCTTTCCTTACTACGCGAGCCGTCGCCTGTACGGGACGCTGCTCGCGGCGGGCGTGGCGATCTACGAGTACCAGCCGGCCATGATGCACGCGAAGGCGATGCTGATCGACGACCGCTGGGTGACGCTGGGCTCGACGAACTTCGATCCGCGCAGCTTCTTTCTCAACAGCGAGCTCAACACGACGATTGCCGATCCCGGCTTCGCACGCGAGATGAGCGCCTTTTTCGAGGGGGCCTTCGCGGACTCGCGGCGCATCACGCTCGAAGACTGGTATGCGCGCCCGTGGCGCGAGCGCATCGGCGCCGTTTTGGGGCTGCTGTTCAAGGATCAGCTGTGAGATTTATCAGACATTTAATACGTGTCACATAACACTGCAACCGAGCGAGGGTATTGTAAAGACATAAGCCCAAGCGGTGCGGACCGAAGCCCCTTCCGCGGGATCTTGCGGTATCCGGCCTTTTCACTGAAACGTCCAACACCCGCTGGCATCTGGGAGGCATTGCCTCCCAGTTTTTTTTGCGCGGCGGATCACCGCGGCGGCGTCGCGGCCGCGCTATGCTGGCAGCGGGAGGACGGCATGCGCTGGAAAGTGGACGCGATCATCGAGACCCGCTTCGAGGGCCCCGCGGACGAGGCGGAAGCGCGCCAGGCGGCGCAGTCCGAGCTCTGGAAGCTCGTGGAGAGCCTGGAGGCCGCCCTGGGCAATGCCATGGCGACCTCCGTGCACATTCTCGGCGTCGAGGCCCTGCCGGACGACGAATCCTAACGTTGCCCCTCGGGGAAGAAGATCAAGGTCTTGACCTTGGCGCTCTCGATGTCCAGGCAACGCACCTGGCCGTTCGTGCCCTCTTCCACGAAGACCCGCTGAGGGCCCTGTATGTAGTGCGTGATGTTCGGGAAGTCCTTCTCGGGCTCGCCGAGCGTGATCTCGATCGCGTTGGCGTCCGAGCCCTTTTCCTCGCACGAGATGCCGATGAGCGGCATCTGGCCGGCCAGCTGTTGATCGCCGAGCTCCTGGCTCTCCACGCGAATGCGCACCGGTGTCTGCTTGCTCCGGTTGCTCAGGGAATCCAAATACTCCTGCCAACGCTCGCGGGGAATTTCAGTGGTCTCCGCCATGCCCGTCCTCCTTCTCAAACAAACCAGCGGTTCGCTTCGAGGCCCATGATAGGCGGATAGGGCCGGCAGACCTATAAACGAGCGAGGCTCGGCGCCGAATCCGGCGCCGAGCCTCTGGCCAGGAACGGTTTCAGCGCAGCGCGGGAGCGCCCTCGCGCAGCAGGGCGATCGCCGCGTCCGCCGAAATCGGCGCATGGTGCACGATCGCCTCGTAGCCGAGCGCCGGCGAGGGCCCGCGCATGCGCTCGCGCCAGTCGCCCGGCGCGAAGTGACGCCGCAGAAAGTGCGCGAGCACGAGCACCGCGCGGCCGCGGCCGGCGGCCAGTTCCTGCGCGGCCGTCTCGAGCAGCAGCACGCCCTGCGTGAGGCGCACCATGCGATCGCACCAGGCCTTGGCGTGGCACGTGCGGCCCGCGTCGTCCAGTTCGAGCAGCGCGAGCAGTTGCTGCTCGGCGTCCGCCACCTCGCGCGCGAGCGCCTCGCGCCAGGGGGCGAGCGCCGGGCCGAAATCGGCCTCGAGCCGGTTGCCCAGCTCGGCCAGAAGCACCGGGCCGGTGCCTTCCTTGGCGAACGAGCGCAGCACGTCGAGCACCAGGATGTTGGTGGTGCCTTCCCAGATGGGCAACACCTGGGCGTCGCGCAAATAGCGGGCCATCGGCCACTCCTCGATGTAGCCGTTGCCGCCCAGCGCCTCGGCGCCCCAGGAGGCCATGTCGACCGAGGCGCGGGCCGTGTGGTACTTGATCATCGGCGTGAGCACACGCAGCAGCTTCTCGCCGCGCGCTCCGGGATTGCCCGCCTCCACGCGATCGAGCCAGCCGATCGTCTCGAAGGTGATGCGGGTGGCCGCTTCTTGCTCGATGGTCTGCTCGATGAGCTGCGCCTGGGCCATCGGGTACTGGTCGACGGCATGCCCGAAGGCGCTTCGGGCTCCCTGGTAGGCGATCGCCGTGCGCAGCACGCGACGCATGTTCGAGATCGAGCCCACGGCGTTGTAGAGCCGCGAGAGGTTCAGCATCTCGGCCATCTGGGCGAAGCCGTGCTCGACGGCGCCGACCGGGTAGGCGATCGCGCCCTCGAAGGTCAGCTCGCCCGAGGGCATCGAGCGCGTGCCCAGCTTGTCTTTGAGGCGATGAATGCGAATCGCGTTGCGCTCGCCGTTTCCGAGCTCGCGCGGCACCAGAAAGAGCCCCAATCCGCGCGTGCCGGCGGCCGCGCCTTGCGGCCGCGCGAGCACCATCATGGCGCCGGCGCGCCCCGCGTTGCTCGCGAACCACTTGTCGCCGTACAGCCGCCATTGGCCGCCTTCCATGCGTGCCTCGCAGCGAGCCGCGCCCACGTCCGAGCCGCCCTCGCGCTCGGTGAGGAACATGGCGCCTTCGAGCAGCTGATCGTAGTCCGGCGAGGCCACGCGCGTCAGATAGCGCCGCTTGAGTTCTTCGTCGCCGAAGCGTTCCAGCAGCCAGGCCGTGCCGGCCGTCAGGCAAATGGGGCAGAACATCCCCTGTTCGGCCTGGCCGAAGAGGTAGCCCAGGCCGAACACGACGCTCCAGGGCGCCTTGCCGCCGTTGAGGTGCGCGTTGAAGCGCGGCCAGACGACGCCCGCCTCGTAGGCCTCGCGCGCGAGCTGGTCGTAGTCCGGATGCACCTCGACCGAATAGATGTCCTCACCCCAGGCGTTGCGCACGTGAAGCTTCGGCGGGTTCTCGTTGGCACGCTGGCCGAGCTCGGTCCAGCGCGTCGCGGCGAGCGCGCCGACTTGCCGCGCGCGCGTGTCGCTCCAGGCGCGCCAGGTCTCCGGCAGCCCTGCGAGCCAGTGCGCCCGAAAGGCCGGGTCGGCCTCGTAGGCGTTCCGGCGGACTTGGCTCAAGTAGGTCTGGTAATCGAGCATGCTCCCTCCTCAATCCACGATTGCTCGTATTATGCCCGCGCGGAGCGAGCGCGTGACAGGGTCGCGAACGGCTGCGGGCGTGGCGCGCCCGTCGACAGCGTAGCGGTAGCGCCGGTTATTGTCAAAACTTTACAAATTTTCAAAATAACGATAGTTTGGTCGCTATGCTCGAAACCGATTCGTGTCGTGTCGTTAGCTGTTCATATCGCGATGTCGTCGCATGCGTCCACGGCCTTCGTGCGCCGCTCGGGAGCGCGTGATGGCGGACCACGGCTTGGCCCGAGGCGGCACGTTCGAGGAAGGGACGCACTTCGGTCCCTTGGGGACTTTCGCGCTGACCACCCTCGTGAGCGCGGGGCCCTGGCTCGCGACCTGGCTCGCTGTTGCGGCCCGCGACGCGCTTTGGCTGTTCGGCAGCGCGACACCAGGCGATCGTCTCTTTCTGTGCCTCGTGACCACGGCCTGCGCCTTTTCGCTGGTGTTGATGGCGCCCTGGCAGCTCGTGGCGACCCGTCTGCTCACGGACAAGCTCTCGGAAGGTCGCGAGGCGGACGCGGTGGCCGACTTCTGGCGCTTGCTTCCCGTCGCGTTGCTGGTGCAACTCGTGCTGGGCGTGGGCTTTTTGGCCTTCGTGCCGCTGTCTTCGGTGCTGCGGGGCGAGGCACTGGTGCTCTACTTGCTCAACAGCAGCATCTGGCTGGCGCTGGTGTACCTTTCGGCGCTGCGGAATTACAAGACGCTGGCCTGGGCGTTCGGTCCGGGACTCGTCATCGGCGTGCTGGCGGCCTGGAGCGGCGAGTTGCTGGACCCGGCGTTCCAACTCGGAGGCTTCACCCTCGGTGCGGCGGTGAGCTTTTGGATGCTGCTGCGGGGCATGACACGAACGCTCGACGCGCCAGGCGTGGGAGAGCGCTCCCTGATTGCCTTGTGGCGCTACCGCTGGCTCGCCGTGGCGGGCCTGTGCTATGCCACGGGGCTCTGGATCGACAAGTGGCTCTTTTGGAATCACGCGGGCACGGCCTGGGTGATCGCCGGCCCCTTGCAAGTCTCGCCCGTCTACGACGATGCGATGTTCATCGCGGCGCTCACGGCGCTGCCCGGCTTGGCCCTGTTCCTGCTCAAGGCCGAGCCCGCGTTCAATCTGCAATACCGGGCCTATCTGCGCACCTTCGCCGTAAGCGATCCGGCTGCTGGCGGCCAGGCCAGGACGCGGATGCTCCGCACGCTGCGCGAGGGGTTGTCCTGGGTGCTCGGGGTGCAGGGGGCTTTCACCCTTCTGGTGGCGCTCTTCGCACCTGAAATCTCCCGCATGCTCGGCCTGCATTGGTTCTCGTTGCCGGTGTTTCGCGCGGGCGTCCTCGCGGCGGGTCTGCAGGTTTTCGCGGGCATCGGCTTGACCCTGTTGCTGTACTTCGACTGGCAGCGCACGGCTGCGCTGTTGGCGGCATGTTTTGCGAGCCTCAATGGCCTCGCCACCTGGCTGAGTTTGCACATCGGCCTGATGGCTTATGGCTACGGCACACTTTTCGCCAGCGCGGCCGCCGTCGCGCTGGCGTTTGGTCTGCTCGAGCATGGCCTCGCCAGGCTCGAGTCCCGCCTATCGAGGCGGCCGCTGCCCGCGCTCGCGCATCGGGCCGGCATCGTGGCGATCGCCCTTTACGTTTTGTCGTGTCCCGCGCATCACGCCGGTACTTCGGCTAGTGCGACCCTACAAGGCCCTTCCGGTCCGATTTATTGGGAGGTTTGCTGCTGATGTGGCGTCCCTGGCAACGCTGGCTCGGGCTACTGTGCCTGGCGGCTCTGTTGATTCTCTGCGTGCCCCGGCAGGGCCTGCCGCCCATGGTCGGCAAGCCCGACTGGCAAGAAGCGATGCCGCTGCTCGAGCAACAAGCTCAGCAGCCGGGCGCCGATCGCGAGGTCCAGGCACGCTTGATTGATGGCTATCGGGCCCTCGGGCAGAATCAAAAGGCGCTCACGCTGCTCGCGCGAACGGCGACCACGCTCGGCGCGGGCGAACGCCGGCAGCTCACGCGCCTGGCGGTGGCGACGCGGCAGCCCGAGGTGGCCGTGAAGAGCTTGCTGCCGTTGCAGAACGAGCTCGCGGACAACGAGTTGAGCGATCTGGCGCAACTCGCGCTGCAAGCGCGCGACCAGCAATCTGCCGGCCGAGCTTTCGAGATTTTGCTTCGGCGGCGTCCCTTGGATCAAGCGGTGCGCGATCAACTCGTCGCCGTCCGCCTGGCCGAACATCGTCCGGATCGTGCCCTCGATTGCTTCGAGGCCGGGCAGCCCTGGGCGGATGACCTGGCCTGGCATCGCCGGGCCGCGCAGCTCGCCGATTTGGCAAACGAGCCTGCGCGCGCGGTGCCGCACCGGCTCGCGGTGTATGATGCCAGCGCCACGCTGCTGAACGGTA
>DATNPP010000298.1:0-1739 GCA_036703175.1 Oscillatoriaceae cyanobacterium | reverse complement strand
CCGATTGCCCGAGGTGATCGCCGCGAGCGGCGCGCGGCTCGTCGAAGTCGGCACCACCAACAAGACCTATTCGCGCGACTACGCGCGCGCCGTCGGCCCCGAGACCGGCCTGTTGATGCTCTCGCACACCAGCAACTACCGCATCATCGGCTTCACGGCCGAGGTGGCGCGCGAGGAATTGGCGGCCCTCGGGCGCGAGAACGGCATTCCGACGATGGAGGACCTGGGCAGCGGCTTGCTCGTCGATCTCGCGCCGTTCGGCATTCCCCCCGAGCCGACGGTGCAGGCCAGCATCGCGGCGGGCCTCGATCTGGTCGCCGTGAGCGGCGACAAGCTGATGGGCGGCTCGCAGTGCGGCATTCTGGTGGGACGCAGCGCGATCGTCGATCGCCTCAAGCAGAACCCCTTGCTGCGCGCGCTGCGGCAGGACAAGCTGGCGATCGCCGCCCTCGAAGCCACGCTCAAGCTCTATCTGCAGCCCGAGCGCCTGACCGAGACCCTGCCGCTCTTTGCGATGCTCGCCAAGACGCCCGCCGTGCTCCAACGCGAGGCCGAGGCCCTGGCGAAACGTCTGTCCGGCATCCAAGGGCTGACGATCGCGATCGTGCCCGGCCGCTCGTCGGTCGGCGGCGGCACGCTGCCGGGCGTCGAATTGGACACGTGTCTCGTCGCGCTGCGCAGTGCCTTGTCTGCGGATGAGCTGGCGCGCCGATTGCGCACGGGCGAGCCGGCGGTCGTGGCGCGCATCGCGGACGACGCGCTGCTGCTCGATCCGCGCACGCTGCTCGACGGCGACGTCGAGCGTCTCGCGAGAGCCCTGGAGAAAGCGCTATGAGCGAGCATTTGCCTCTCATCATCGGCACGGCCGGTCACGTGGACCACGGCAAGACCACGCTGATTCGCGCGCTGACGGGCGTCGACACGGATCGCCTCGAAGAAGAAAAGCGCCGCGGCATGACGATCGACCTGGGCTTTGCGCCGTTCAAGCTGTCCAGCGGCCGGCTCGCCGGCGTGGTGGACGTGCCGGGGCACGAGAAGTTCCTCAAGAACATGCTCGCGGGCGCCGGCGGCATGGACCTGGTGCTGCTCGTGGTCGCCGCCGACGACGGCGTGATGCCCCAGACGCGCGAGCACCTCGAGATTCTTTCGCTGCTGCACATTCCGAGCGGCCTGGTCGTGGTGACCAAGACCGACCTCGTCGATCCCGAGCTGCTCGAACTCGCGCTGGACGACATCGCCATGGCGCTTGAAGGGACCTTCCTCGAAGGCGCGCCGATGCTGCCCGTGAGTGCGCCCAATGGCGAGGGACTGCCCGAGTTGCTCGCGGCAATTGAAAAGACGGTCGGTGAGTCGCCGCGCAAGGACGCCACGCGGCCCGCCCGCATGCCGATCGACCGCGTCTTCGTGAAACAAGGCTTCGGCACGGTCGTCACGGGCACGCTGTTCGCCGGCACGTTGCGCGAGGGCGACACCGTGGCCGTTTCTCCGGCGGGCCTCGAAAGCCGCGTGCGCAGTTTGCAGGTGCACGGCGAGAAGCGCTCCGAAGCCGTGGCTGGCCAGCGCGTCGCCGTGAACCTGGCGGGCCTCGAAAAGCAGGCGCTGGGCCGTGGCGACTGGCTGCTCGCGCCGGGCGCGGCGCGGGCCTCGACGCTGCTCGACGTGCAGCTGGAGGTGCTGCCGGGCGCCAAGCCGCTCGCGCATCGCTCGCGCGTGCGCCTGTACCACGGCACCGCCGAGCT
>DATNPP010000295.1:0-5082 GCA_036703175.1 Oscillatoriaceae cyanobacterium | reverse complement strand
GGGTGGGTGGGGGAGCCCCCCGCGATCGCCTATCGAACGTTCGCCCCCCAAACACGGAACGAAAGCTTGCGGAACAATTTCCGGCGCGTCTATCTTCGTGGAATGGATCGACTCAGCTTTTCAAGAAACTTGCGAACAAATCAAACCGAGGCCGAACGACTGGTCTGGGCGATGTTGCGAAAAGAAGCCCTGGGGCACAAATTCAGGCGCCAAGTGACGCGAGGACCGTACGTTCTGGACTTCGCATGTTTGGAGGTAAGGCTCGTCATCGAGATCGACGGCTCCCAGCATGCGGATGATCCCCGAGATGCCGTCCGCGACGCCTGGCTCAACGCCCACGGGTGGCGGGTGCTGCGGTTCTGGAACCGTGATGTGCTACGGAACGCTGAGGGCGTCAGATTGATGATCCGGCGATCGTTGGAGGAGACTCCCCCACCCGGTTTTCGCCCCTGAACGGGGCTCAAACGTCCCTCCCCCCCGCCGAGGGGAGGGGGCGCCGCGCCGAAGGCGCGGGCAGCGTGTGTTACTTGGCTTGCGAGAGGCCGGCGTGTTCGCGCATCAGGCGGATCAGCTCGTCGGGATTGTCCGAGTTCGCGAGCGCGTCGTCGGCCGAGATCGCGCCGCAGCAGTAGTGCTTGAACAGCGCCTGGTTCATGCTCTGCATGCCGTCGTAGCCGCTCGTTTTCAGCACCTGGTACAGCGCGTCCGAGTTGCCCTTGAGGATGTAGTTCTTGGTGTTCTCGCCGCGCGCATTGGGCGTCACCAGCAGAATCTCGAGACACGCGCAGCGCCCCGGCTTGTCCGCGCGCGGAATCAATCGCTGCGCCACGCTCGCTTTCAGCGCGGCGGCGAGCTGCATGCGCACGGCTTCTTGCTCGTGCGGCGGGAAGGTGTTCACCAGCCGGTTGATCGTCTGCACCGCGTCGTTCGTGTGCAGCGTGCTCATCACCAGATGCCCCGTCTCGGCGGCCTTGAGGCCCATCGAGATCGTCTCGGCGTCGCGCATCTCGCCGATCAAAATGATGTCCGGCTTCTGGCGCAACGCCGCGCGCATCGCCAGGCTGAAGCTGGTCGAGTCGACCTCCATCTCGCGCTGCGTGAAGATCGCCTTCTTGGCCTCGTACACGAACTCGACCGGGTTCTCGAGCGTCAGCACGTGAATGCGCCGGCTCTGGTTCGCGAACTCCAGCAGCGCCGCGAGGGTCGTGGTCTTGCCCGAGCCCGTCTGGCCGGTGATGAGAATCAGTCCCTGGCGCTCGAAGACGGTCTTCTTGAGCACGGGCGGCAAGCCCAGCGTCTCGGCCGGCGTGATCGTGTCCGAGATGACCCGCAGCACCATGCCCATCGCGCCTTGCGCCTGGTAGATGTTGCAACGGAAGCGCCCGATGCCCGGCACCGGAAACGCCATGTCCATCTCGCGCAGCCGCTCGAACTGCTCACGCTGCGCCTCGCTCATGAGCCCGTTGCAGTAGTGCTTGGTCACCTCGGGCGTCAGCACCGGAAAGTCCTCGAAGGGCGTCACCTGGCCGCGCAACACGCCGCTGGGGCGGTGTCCGGCCTTGATGTGGATGTCCGCCGCGCCCCACTCCACGAGGTGGGCCAGCACGTTGAAGAAGGGCTCCACGTGGTGCGCCTTCTCCCACTCCGACGGCTCGAGCGGCACGTAGGGACGCGGCGTCTTGCGCGGCATCGGATGCGCCTGCGCCCAGGCCTCGAGCTCGTCGCGCACGGCGGGCGGCGCGTCCAGGTTCACGAGCACCTTGAGCAGCGCCTCGGCGTCCAGGCTGATCTCGTTGTCGCCGTACGGGCTGTTGCCCATGTTGCGCAGCGGCTCGAGCGCCGTGCCGTCCGCGTGATACCGCAAATTGTGGGCGAGCCGGCCGTGGAGCATCATGCTGGCGCGCGTCACGGGGTTCACCACCTCGACGTACGCGCCGACGATCGCCTGGCGGCAACCCTCGACCTTGCAGGGCATCTGTTCGTCCGGAAAGTGCACGATCGCGTAGCCGCGCGCCTCGTTCTTGTGCCGCTCCACGATCGCCGCGAGCGCGTCGCGGCGCAAGCCGCGGAACTCGCCGTCGGTCGTCGTGCGGCTGAGCCTGGGCGCCAGCTCCTCGGTGATCATGGTCGCCAACACGGGCAATCCGGCCAGGTAGGCGCCGAGCGCCTGAAGGCTGATCTGGGTCGCTTGGGCGGTGGTGGTCAAGGCGCGCTCCTGGCAGGTCTGCTCGGCCGCTTCGACGGCGATTGTTCTTATACCCAGCGCGAAGCGAGAAAGCGCCCTTTATGCACGAATGGCGCCACGTTTGCGGACCGCGGGGATGCTTGTTCGCTCAAGACGCGCCCTCGACGGGCCCGAGCAACTCGGCCATGCCCCAGCTTTCGACCAACCGGCGCGGCTGGGCGAGCGTCCAGCGGTAGGTGGGCCAATCCGGCGCACGCAGCGCCGAAAGCGCCGCGGCTTCCAGCACCGTGCGCGGCCGCGCGAGATAGCGCTCGATGCGCACGAGCAGCTCGGAGAGGCGCATGTGCATGACCATCGCCCGCATCACCGCAGGCGCCGGCGGCTCACCTCCGCGGACGCTCGTCGTCGTCACCCGATGCAGCAGGCGTACGGCGTGCGCCTCACGCTTGGCGATCGCCAACAGCTCGGCCCACAAACGGCGATCGTCCTCCGAGACCTCGGGACGCTCGGGCTTCGGCGCGGGCGGCACGTCCGGCCGGTAGGGCGCGGCCGCATCTTCCGGCAAGCCCAGCGCGGCACGCACGAAGCCCAGCAGGCGCTGCGTCGAGAACACCGGCAGCTGGCGCGACAAGCGCTCGAGCTCAGGCGCTTTGAGCGGCCGGCCGGCGAGCTCGGCCAGAATCGCCGTGAGCATGGCGTCGAGAATCTTGTGAATCGGCCGCAACGGCAGCCCCTGGCGCAACAGGGCCTGAAAGACCAGCCGCAGCTCGGGCAGCGAGACGTAGCGCTCGATCTCGTGGTCGTAGCCGCCGGCCTCGGCCTCCGTGAGCAAAGCGTAGATCATCGGCACGGTGAGCAAGCGGTACGCGTGAGCCGGCAGGCGTGCCGTCACGTGACGCGCGATCGCCGTGATCCAGTGCACGCGCGGCAGCTCGGGCGGCTGGGCCGCGGGGCCGATCGGCATCCAGGCCACCCAGCCCGGGCCGGCCGGATCGGGCGTCCAGGGGTACGGCATCGGCGGCGGCGTGTCCTGCGGCAGCGCGACCACGAGATCGAGCCCGGGATAGGCCGTGCCTTCCTCGACCAGCTCGCCGCCGACGTAGAGGCGGTAGGTGTTGAGCGGCTGGCTCGGATCGAGCATCAGCTGCAGCTTGGGCACCCAGAAGCCCAGCATCTCGTAGAGCGCCGTGCGCGACGGCTCGAACCACTGCGCGGGATCGCCTTCGGTGCTGGGATTGGCGGCTGCCCAGGCCATGCAGCCGTTGAACAGGTCGAGCCCCATGCGCAAGTAGAACGGCTGGGTGCGCAGGCTGTGCGCGACCATCATCAGCGCGTCGGCGGGTTGCTCCAGGGTCGGCTGCTCCGGCCAGAGGCCGATTTCGCGCAGCTGGGTCTCGATCACCTGCAACTGGGCGCCGGTGTGGCGCGAGCGAAACGCGTCGAGGCCCACGGTCTGAAGCAGGCAGAACTCCCCGTACAGGTAGAGTCCGCGCTCCTGGCCGTAGCGGCTCATCAAGGTCGCGAGCGTTCGTTGCGCTTCCAAGGGCTCCTCCCGTCGTCATTCTACCGCAAACGAGGAAGCGCCCAACAGGTTTTGAAGGCGCTCGCCGATAGAGCATGGTGGAATATGTTTGCGCATCTCGACTTCCCTCGCCGTTGCCTGGTCGCCGGCGCCCTCGCGGGCGTCGTGCTCGAGCTGAGCGTCGTCGCGGGCTATTTCTGGCCGCACGGCGCGCCCGTGGCCGGCGTTTCGGCCGCACAGCAGCGCACGACGGAACTGCTGCCGATCGTGATCATCGGCGCGGCGGCCTTTCTGTTCGGCTGCGGCGCGTTCGCCCTCGCCATGGGCGCGGCGTTCTGGCCGGGGCAAAAAAAATCGCGTTCGCGCGCGCGCGGACGAAAGTTTTCAAATTAAGCTGGGTATAACCTTTATATAAACAAGCCCCCGTGCGTTTGTTTGGAGGAAGGTTCATGGCCCGTCGCTTTTCGCTGATTGCCGCTCCGCTCCTCGCGCTGGCCCTGACGGCCTGCGGTCAAACGGCGCCAATGGGCCCGCTCGCGCCACAATCCGCGTTGGTGGCGCAAGAAACGAGCCTGCCGCAGCTCGAGAGCAGCTACCGGGCTCTCGACTGGAACACGCAAGCGGCGCGCAAGGGGCAGTTGTTGATGGCGATCGCCAACACCGGCGGCGACGACGCCGGCAGCTTTTTGCTCGGCGAGTACGGCGCGATCTCCTGGAGCGCGGCCGGCCGCAAGGTGCTGGTGCTCGACGCCCTCGACGCGCTGGTGCAACTGGATCTGCAGACGACGGCCGCCCAGGGCATGCAGGCCGAATCATGGTTCCACCTGCACCGTCCCAGCTTCAGCGCGCTGCAGCACATCGCGAGCGTGCTCAAGGGCGACCGTCAGGTGCCGGCGGCCGACAAGGGCAAGGTCGATCAGGTCCTCGCCCACATCGACATCGTGGCCCCGCACACCTCGCGCTAGGATCGTCGCGCCTTCGCCAGCGGGTAGCCACGCCCGGCGTCCGGGTATGACCTAGGCGACCAGACGTTGGACGGCGGAGGTTCCATGAAACGCTCGATACTCTCGCTCGGCGCGGCGATCGCCCTGGCGGGATGCATGACGGCCAACGGGACGCCCGGCCTGCTCGCAGCCGCGGGGGGCACGGTGCACGCGCATGCGGTGGCGACCTCGGCGATCGCCGGCACGCTCAGCGTGCCGCAGGCGCTGCTCGAGAACCATGGCGGCGGCATCGTCTCCTCGAACGCGGCGAGCATCGTGAGCAACAACTCGGGCGGTTTGATCAGCCTCACGAAGTACGCGGTGCAGACGGTCGACGAGAGCGCCCAGGGCGGCGTGAAGCTCTACCTGGCGGATGCCTCCGGCGCGCCGCT
>DATNPP010000293.1:0-2403 GCA_036703175.1 Oscillatoriaceae cyanobacterium | reverse complement strand
TCTCGGCAAGGCCAATCACCGCTGCGTGATCGCGCCCACCCCCGACGACGCGTGGCGGTTGTTGCGCGAGGGCGTGATCTTCGACCTGGTGTTCGTGGAAATCCGGGCGGCGAATGACAGCGGAATGGGATTTCTCCAGCGCGTGCGCGACGATCCGTTCTGGAAGAATCTGCCGCTCGTCGTTTACACCATCGACACCGAGGCGAAACAGGTGCGGCGGGCGCTCGGCCTCAAGGTCCAGAACTACCTGGTCAAGCCATACAATGATCAGGTGATCTACGCCGAGATCGCGAAGGCGACGGTGAATCCGTGGCGCAACCTGCATTTCGAGGAGCCGCGGTCGTTTTGCGCCCAGCTCGGCGTCACGCCCGAGGCCCTGGGCAAGATGCGCCGGCAGGTGATGCTGTCGTTCGATGACGCCGTGAACACGTTTCCGCTCTGGGCCCAGGCGCGCGAAAACAACGAGGTGTTCGCCCGGCTGGACGCCCTGGCGACGGATGCGGAAGCCGCGGGCGTCTGGGCCGGCGTCGATTACCTGCGCGAGCTCCGCGCGCAGGCCGAGCTCGGAAACTGGAGCGTCTTCAAGTCGTCGCCCGAGTATCTCGATTTCGCCAGCCGCCTGATCTTCTGCCAGCTCAACCCCAGCTTCATTCCCGAGGTGCTGAAGCCGCAGGGCGAGAAGGATGACTCGCGCCAGGCCGGTGAGCGCGCCCGCTGGATGCACGCGGACGTCGAGCACGGCGGCCCCGTTGTATCCGCGGATGTGATGCAGAAAGCCGTCCGGGCCCTGGCGGGATGCCCGACGATCGACACGGCGGCGGCGGCATTCGTCATGGCGGCCGACGGCCGCGCCACGAGCATGAGTCGCGTGATGGAGCTCGTGCACGAGGATCCCGGGCTGTGCGCGCAGGTCCTGATCGCCGCCAACCGGCTCGAGCACGACGACCTGACTTCGATCGAGGATCCCATCGCCGCGATCACCCTGCTCGGTGAGATCAAGCTCAACGCGCTGGCCAAGTCCACCCTCACGATCGACGAGAAGTTCGTGGATGTGGCGCCGCTGACGTGGCCCAACTACTGGATGTTCCTCGTCGGCGTCGCGAAGGTCTCCCACTTCATCTGCGAGTATCTCGAATTCCGTTATCTCAGCGCCACGGCCTATACCGCCGGGTTGCTCCACGACATCGGCAAGCTCCTCCTGCTGCGCCTGCATCCCTGGGGATTCGCCGCCATCGCCGGCTATGCCCGCGACCGAAAGATGCTCATGCACGAGGCGGAGCGGAAGTACCTGGGCTGCACGTCGCGGGAACTCGCCGTCCAGTTTGCCACGCAGCACCGGCTGCCGTCCGTCTACGTCCATGTCCTCGAGCACGTCGACACGCCGGGGGCGGCGACCAACCACATCGATCTCGTGGCGATGGTCTCGCTCGCGCGGCTGGTCTGCCTGCATAATCGCGTCGGACATTGCGGCGATACGCCCGGCGACACGTGTCCCCCCATTGTGAATACGCCAGCGTGGCAGGTTCTCCAGCAGCGCGTGTTCCCGAGCTTCGACCTGCGGAAGTTCGAGGCCCAGGCGCATGCGTACTGCCGCGAACTCCGTTTCTCGCTCGTGGGCCAGCAGCCCGCGTACATCACGCGCGGTGGTTCGAAGCCCGCCGACGACCAGCGGGAGATCGCCCGCGTTCGGTAGGCCGCTTCGCCGCCTAAATCGGCGCAACACTTGCCAAAATTCGCGGAGGCGGCGGCGGTAGGTGTCGGTAGGATGGCCCGACATGAGTCTGCCAGGCTATCCTCCGGGGTTGTCAGCATGGGGCGACGCGCCGCGCGTGTCCGGCCCCCAACTGCTCACGAATCCGCTGTTCAACAAAGGAACGGCGTTCACTGAGCGCGAGCGCGATGCGCTCGGTTTGCGCGGCCTGCTGCCGCCCCGCGTCTTCACGCTCGAGGAGCAGGTGCAGCGGACGCTGAACGCCGTCCGGCGCAAGACCGACGCCCTCGAGAAGTACATCTACCTGGTGAATCTCCAGAACCGGAACGAGGTGCTCTTCTACCGCCTCGTGATGGACAACATCGAGGAGTTCGTCCCGATCATCTACACGCCGACGGTGGGCCAGGCCTGTCTCGAGTACGGCGCCATCTACCGCCGGCCGCGCGGGCTGTTCATCAGCCTGCGCGAACGCGGCCGGATCGCCGAAATCCTCCGCCATTGGTCCCAGCCCGGTGTGCGCCTGATCGTCGTGACGGACGGCGAGCGCATCCTTGGGCTCGGCGATCTCGGCGCGCTGGGCATGGGCATTCCCGTCGGGAAGCTGTCGCTCTACAGCGCCTGCGCCGGCGTGCATCCCAGCTATTGCCTGCCGATCACCCTCGATGTCGGCACCGACAACGCCGCGCTCCACG
>DATNPP010000278.1:0-10207 GCA_036703175.1 Oscillatoriaceae cyanobacterium | reverse complement strand
CA
Organism: Oscillatoriaceae cyanobacterium; assembly: GCA_036703175.1. GTDB lineage: Bacteria > Cyanobacteriota > Sericytochromatia > S15B-MN24 > JAQBPE01 > DATNPP01. Next base: position 10,205 of record DATNPP010000278.1, on the reverse strand, counting down.
GCGCCGAGGCGTTCTGGATCGCGGCGACCGAGGAGATCGTGCCGAGCTCGGCCGGCGCGAAGGTGGTCGGCTGTGCGGCGCGCGCCGGTGCGGCGGTCGCCAAAAGGACGGTGATGAGGGCAAAAACGCGTGCCTGCTTCATGGACGTCAACCTCTTTCCGAATTGGCGTGATATTTCGTCATCTTGGGCAACGATGGAGCGATTCGGTGCAAGGGCCGGGGGCCAGGAGGCGCGGGCTCTCACGTCGGGCCCCAGTATAGCCCGCTTGCCGAACGGCCGTAAAGTTTTGCACCGTTCGCCGCATGCCGTCCCCCATGGTGGTCAAGTTTTGTGAATTCCACAGGCAGGCTTAAAGATTCCTAACAACTGCGTTCTGTCACGGTCTTCAGCGACTCCTCAGGGCATAATGGGACGGACGCCCGGCGCCCGCACTGCTGCCGAGCCGTTCCTGCTCTCCCTGTCCTAGTCTGGAGTCTCGATGCACCGTTTGTTCCTCGCCCCCGCTTTGGCCGTCGCGTTGACCGCCTCTTTGCCCGCCCACGCCCGCTCTATGGAAAAGCTTCACATCGCCGACGTGCGTCCCGAAACGAGCTTCGTGACCATCCTGCCCGGCCAACGGCTGCCACTGCGCGTCACGGACAACGAGGGCCATGCGGTCGCGACGAACTGGAAAGCCGACGGCGGCGAGGTCGCTTACGGCAAGAACCTCGCCGTATGGCAAGCCCCGCTAAATCCCGGCCCCCACGAACTGAAGGCCACCGCCAAGATCGGCGGCGAGACGATCACCCGCACGCTGACGGCGATCGTGACCGTCCCCGCCGTCAAGGCCAGCGCCGGCTCGCTGGACGGCTATCCCATCGGCCACTACCCGCGCGGATTGCACTCGGATCCCTCGGCGGAGGCCAACCGCGGCACCCGTGACCACTACGACACGCCGAACGGCTTCATCGAGCTGAGCCGCGACAACCTCGACTTGCCGGTGAGCCAGCACTACACGCTCGGCGACTTCGCGGGCAAGGATTCCTGGGTGAACGGCCACAAGTTCCTATTTCTGCGCCCCAAGCTCGTGCAGAAGCTCGAGACGATCATTTCGACGATCAACGCCGAGGGCTACCACGCGGGCAAGATCGATTTGCTGAGCGGCTACCGCTCGCCCTGGCTGAACGCGGACATCGGCAACACGACGACGCTCTCGCGCCACACCTACGGCGACGCGGCGGACATGATCGTGGCGGACTTCAACGGCGACGGCCGCGTGAACCGCACGGACGCCGAGATCCTCTGGAACGTGGTCAACAAGATCGACCACACGACCAAGCTCACGGGCGGCGCCGGCTTCTACAATCCGACGAGCGCGCACGGCTATTTCATTCATACGGACACGCGCGGTTTCATCGCGCGGTGGTAAGCTAAAGCAAGCGGCGAGCGTCGCCGCGCAGCCCCACCTTCTCCCGACAGACTGGCTCGCGCCGCCTTGATCACCGTCACCGTTCCCGCAACCAGCGCCAACCTTGGCCCAGGATTCGACGTCCTGGGCCTCGCGCTGCCGTTGTACAACCGCCTCACGCTGGCGCCGGCTACGGCGCTGCGGATTCGGCACACGGGCCCCGAGGCGGCCGGGTTGCCGGAGGATCCGACGCATCTGGCCTATCGCGCGGCCGAGATGCTGTGTGAGACGATCGAAGAGCCCGTGCCGGTCTGGGAGCTGGCCATGGAGGTGCACGTTCCGCAATCCCGCGGGCTGGGCAGCAGCTCGAGCGCGATCGTGGCGGGCTTGGTGGCCGCGAACGCCTGGTTCGGCGATCGCCTCACGCGCGAGGAGCTGCTCACGCTCGCCACGCGCATCGAGGGCCATCCGGACAACGTGGCGCCCGCGCTCTACGGCGGCGTCACAGCCGCCTGGACGCGCGACGGCGTCACGCAATGCCTGCCGCTGAACGATCGCGTGCCGGCGAGCCTGGTGCTCGCGGTGCCGAATTTTCACCTCTCGACCTCGGAAAGCCGCCGCGCGCTGCCCGACACCTACACGCGGGCGGACGTGGTCGAGAACCTCGCGGCTGTGACGATTCTCACAACCGTTATGTTGAAGAATACAGTAGAATGCTGGGCGGACGGGCTTTTCGATCGCCTGCACCAACCCTATCGCTTCCCCCTCATCCCGGGGGCCGAGGCGGTCGCGCGCGGCGCGCGTCACGCGGGCGCGTACGGGACGGTGATCAGCGGCGCCGGGCCGACGCTTCTGGCCTTCTGTCCCGAAGAGCGGCAAGCGGCCGTCGCGCTCGCGATGGTGGAAGCCTGGAGCGCGGCGAAGATTGAAAGCCGCGCCCTCACCTTCGATGCATTGGCCACGGGGGCCTGGGTAGAATCCACACGCAGGGGCGTCTAGCCCCGAGGAGCGAGAATGGCACTCATCGTTCAGAAGTTCGGCGGCACCTCCGTCGCGACGCCGGAGCGCATCAAGCACGTGGCCAAGCGCGTCTTGCAGACCCGCGCCGACGGCCACGACGTCGTCGTGGTCGTCTCGGCCATGGGCCACACCACCGACGAGCTGCTCGAGCTCATGGCGCAGGTGAACGGCAAGCCGTCGCCGCGCGAGGTGGACATGCTGCTCGCGACGGGCGAGCAGGTGTCGATCGCCTTGCTCGCGAGCGCGATCGCCGCGACCGGCCACAAGGCCATCTCGCTCACCGGCGCGCAGGCGGGCATCCGCACCGAGCACCAGCACGGACGGGCGCGCATCGCCGAGATTCAGACCGAGCGCATGCGCCAACTGCTCGCCGATGGGTATATTCCAGTGGTGGCGGGCTTTCAGGGCGAAACCTACTCGGGCGAGATCTGCACGCTGGGACGCGGCGGCTCGGACACGACGGGCGTCGCGCTCGCCACGGCGCTGAAAGCGGACATCTGCGAAATTTACACGGACGTCTCGGGCGTCTACACCACGGATCCGCGGGTGGTCGAAGAGGCGCGTCTGTTGCCCGAGCTCTCCTACGACGAGATGCTCGAGCTCGCGAGCCTCGGCGCGCAGGTGTTGCATCCGCGCTCGGTGGAGTACGCCAAGGCCGTCAATATGTTCATCCGGGTGCGCTCGACGTTCGACGAGGGCCTGGGCACGTTGGTCAAAGGAGCAGAGGAATTGGAAAATCAAGCGCCGGTGCGGGGTGTCGCCGCCGACCTGAATCAAGCCAAGGTGGCCCTGCGGGGCGTGCCCGATCGCCCGGGCGTGGCCGCGCGCCTCTTCGGAGCGCTCTCGGAGCGCGGCATCAACGTGGACATGATCACCCAGTCCGTGCGTGACGAGCAGACCAACGACATCGGCTTCACGGTCGCGATGAACGACCTCGAGCGCGCCGTCGAGGTGACGGAAGCGATCGGCAGCGAGATCGGCGCGAGCGAGACCGTGCAGGACGCGGACGTCGCGAAGGTCTCGATCGTCGGATCCGGCATGGTCAACCACCCGGGCGTGGCCGCGCGCATGTTCGAGGCGCTCGCGGACGGTCAGATCAACATCCAGATGATCTCGACCTCCGAGATCAAGGTCTCGTGCGTGATTGCCCGTGCGCAAGCCAAGCAGGCGCTGCGTTTGGTGCACAACGCGTTCCACCTGGGCGCGCCCGCGACGAATCTGGAAACCGCGGAGCCGCGGTAAAATTCATGCCAAGTCACGCTTAACCGGCGTTGACAGGCACCCGGCCCTCGGCTATCATGGGCGGGTTCTCGGGGGTATGGCGCAGTTGGTAGCGCGTCTGCATGGCATGCAGAAGGTCACCGGTTCGAATCCGGTTACCTCCACTGACAACTGAATACGGGGGTATGGCGCAGTTGGTAGCGCGTCTGCATGGCATGCAGAAGGTCACCGGTTCGAATCCGGTTACCTCCACTTCGAGACGAGGTCCGAACGTGTGCGTTCGGGCTTTTTCTTTTGCGCGGGCCTTTCAGGACCCCCGCTCGCGTGGTAGAACAGGAGGGCTTTGCGACGAAGGAGGCCTCCATGTTCCGATCCTGCGCGCTCGTCCTGGCGTGCCTGGCAGCGATGCCGGCGATCGCCCTCGCGGCGCCGACCCCGATTCTCGATCAAACTCAGAACCTGACGCGCCCGGACGTCGCGCCGACCGGTGAGCTGGACTTCCGCTTCACGCACCGATTCTCGGTGCCGGGCGGCAAGGTCACGAATTCGCCGACCTTCGATCTCTCGACGGGGCTGTTGCCGCCGCTGGACGCCAGCTTGCGCTACGCGACGAACTCGGACGTCAACGACCAGTTCAACGAGTGGGAACTGGCGCTCAAGTACCGGCTTTCGCCCGAAGACGCCCCGTGGCACCTGGCGCTCGTCGGCGCCTACAACACGGCGGCGATCTCGGGCGACGGCGCGCTCGTCGCGGCGTACGACCTGGGGCCGCTCACGTTGCTCGCGAACGGCAAGGCCTTCACGTCCGGCTACGGCGTGGGCGGCACCACCACGGCGCTCGGGGCCGGCGCCGTCTGGCACCTCAATCGCTTCGTGGCGCTGTCCGCCGATTACGGCAGCGTCGTGAGCGCGCGGAATTTGTCGGCGATCGCCGCTCAGACCGGCGGCCTCATGCCCGCCTGGAGCGCCGCGGTCCAGTTCGCGATTCCGGATTCGCCGCACGTGCTCTCGCTGTACCTCACGAACGCGAACACGCGCACGCTCGAAGGCGCCAGCCGTGGCACGGCGCAATTGCGGGCGGGCTTCGAGTTCTTGATCCCCTTCCACAGCCTCGCGCCCTGGGGCGAGCTCTTTCAGCCGCCGACGCTGCAAAACGGCCAAACGCCCGCGGAATCCGCTCGTCAGACCCACGTCACGATCAACCAGTTCCTGTTCAACCCGAACGAACTCACCGTGCCGGTCGGCACGACGGTCGTGTGGACCAACTACGACACCGTGCGTCACAGCGTCACGTCCGACGGCGGCATGTGGGATTCGGGGCTGCTGTCGACGGGGCAAACCTTCCGCTACACCTTCAATCGCGCGGGCGATTACGCCTACCATTGCACGCCGCATCCGTTCATGCGGGGCGTGATTCACGTTCGCTGAGGCGGGGGAAACCTATGTCGGTGCGCGGCAAACTTTGCATTATAAAGTACTTGACAATCATATCCCTGCCCGCTTAAGGTAGGGCCATGAGTTCACCGCGCCCCCTGAGACCTGAATCGCCGGTCACGCCGCTCCATTCGCAGGCGGCAGCCAATTTGCGCTTCATTCGCCAGACGATGGAGCGTGCGGCCTCGTTCACGGCGGTTCCCGGCTGGGGACTGGTGCAGCTGGGGCTTCTCGCGACGGTGGCGGCCGTCGTGTCCGCCGTCCAGCCGGACACCTGGCACTGGATAGCCGTCTGGCTAGCCGTGGCCATCATCGCCACGCCGTACGGGTTCTGGACCATGCATCGCAAGGCCCGCAAGCTCTCCACGTCGTTGTGGAGCACCAACGGCCGCAAGGTTTTGCTGAGCTTTCTGCCACCCGTCGTGGCGTCGGCCTGCCTGTCCGTCCCGCTCATGTTGGGGCACCATGACGCGCTTCTCGCCCCGTCCTGGCTGCTCATGTACGGCGCCGGCATCATGGCGGCGGGCAGCCACTCCGTCTCCACGGTTCCGCTGATGGGCGGGGCCTTCATGGGGCTGGGCGTCCTGGCGTTCTTCACGCCGCTCGGCTGGAGCAGCGTGATGATGGGGCTGGGCTTCGGGGTGCTGCACCTCGTGTTCGGAACCCTGATCGCCCGGCGGCACGGAGGCTGAGATGAATCAACCGTCCAAGAAGCCCGCGAGCCGACCCCGCGCGCTGACCGGCGGCGTTCCGGATCTCGACAAGATCATTCACGAGCGTGTGCGGCTGGCGATCGTCAGTGCGCTCGCGGTCAACGAGAAGCTGAGCTTCAACGAGCTCAAGGATCTGCTCCAACTGACGGACGGCAATCTCAGCGTGCACGCCCGCAAGCTGGAGGAGGGCGGTTACGTGGTGTGCGACAAGTACTTCGAGGATCGGCATCCCAAGACGGAATACCGGCTGACCGACCAGGGACGTGAGGCCCTGAACCGGTATCTCGGCCATATGGAGGCCTTGATCCAGGCGATGCGCGACGGTTAGCGGCTCGCCCGGCAGGCCTGCTTTTTTTTGGAGGTCAACTTTATGATGCAAAGCTCTTTAAACACAGAATCGAAAGGACTCCATGTGGCGCTGATCATGGACGGGAACGGCCGGTGGGGCCTCGCCCGAGGGCTGACGCGTCTGGACGGGCATCGCGCGGGCGCGGCCACCTTCCGCGACATCGTTTCGGCGGCCGTGCCGCTCGGCATTTCGACGCTGACGGTTTACGCCTTCTCGTCGGACAACTGGAAGCGGCCGACGCCCGAGGTGCGCGGCCTGATGAAGCTGTTCGCTTTCTATCTTCAGCAGGAGACCGAGCGCTGCGTCGCCAATGGCGTTCGCCTGAGCGTCATCGGCAGGCGCGATCGCCTTCCCGCTTCGCTGCTCGCCGCCATCGACCTCGCGGAGGCGCGGACCGGCGGCGGAGCCCGGCTGCACCTGCGCATCGCGCTCGACTACTCCGCCCGCCACGCGATCGCCCAGGGCCTCCCCTTCACCCCCGGCCCGGACGTGGACCTGCTCGTCAGGACCGGCGGCGAGCAGCGCCTGAGTGACTTCCTGTTGTACGAGTGCGCCTACGCCGAGCTGCTGTTCACGCCGTGTCTGTGGCCGGATTTCAGCCCGGCCGAGCTCGAGCGAGCGCTGGGCGCCTTTCGCAAGCGCGATCGCCGCTTCGGTGGCCTCACGACCTCCCCGAGCACCTAGCCCGCCACGCCGAAGCCGCCCCACGGGCGAGAAAGGAAGTTCCAAATGTCCGACTCCGCTCCCGCGCCCCTGCCGTTCGACCCGGCGCCGATTGCAAACCCTTCCTCCGCGCGTCCCCAGTGGGGGCTATCGGCGCTGGGGATTGCCGTGGCCCTCGGCCTGGCGGGCGACTGGCTACTGAACACCGGCTGGTGGGGCATCAATTGGTCCCTTTGGCTGGCCTTGCTGATGGGCGGCCTGGCCCTTCAACAGCGGCACTTTCCGATCGCCGGATTGCCGCTCTGGCCGTGGATGACGATCCCTTGCCTGGTGTTCGCCGGCTGCTTCGCCTGGCGGGATGCGCCCCTGTTGCGCATGCTGGACGTGCTCATCCCGCTCTTCTTCCTGTCGGTCCCGGCCTGGCGCGTGACCGGGAACGCGCTGTTCAGGGTGTCGTTGGGGGCCATGGCGAATGGGCTCTTCGCGACGGCGCTCGACGCGTGCTTCGGGGCGATCGCCCTTTGGCGTCCCGAGGTCCTCGGCAGCGCGCAGCTCCGTTCGGGTGGCCTGCGCCGCGTGCTGGCGGTCGCGCTCGGGCTCGCCATCAGCTTGCCGATTCTCGTCGTGTTCGGAGGCCTGTTCGCGTCGGCGGATGCCCAGTTCGCCAATCTGATCCGCGGCCTGTTCCGATTTCGGATCGACGACGTCATCACCCACGCGCTCGTCTGGGTGACCATGAGCTGGTGCCTGGCCGGCTATCTGTGCGGCATGAAGGTGCGCCAGCCGGCCGCGCCCTGGCCGGAGGAACTTCGGATTCGGCTCGGCGGCATCGAGGTCGCGACCGTGCTTCTTCTGGTCGATGCGATCTTCGCCGTCTTCGTCGCCACGCAGCTGCCCTACTTCTTCGGCGGCGCTGCTCGGGTCGCCACGACGACGGGGCTGACTTACGCCAACTACGCGCGCCACGGCTTCTTCGAGCTCGTGACGGCGACGGCGCTCGTCCTTCCGCTGCTGCTGGCCGGCCATGGCGTGTTGCGCGACGCCGACGCCCGCGCCATGCGATGGTACCGAGGGCTGTCGGGAATCCTTCTGGCGCTGGTGCTGGTGGTCGTGGCATCCGCCGCGAATCGCATGTGGCTCTACCAGGCCGAGTACGGCTTGACGGTCCTGCGCGTGCACGTGCTGGCCTTCGAGTTCTGGCTCGCCGGCGCGCTCGTCTGGATGGCCGCCACGGTCCTCGTGGGGCGAGCCGAGCGCTTCGCGTCCGGGGTCGTGGCCTGGGGATTGATCGCCACGCTGGGCTTGCAGCTGCCGAACCTCGAAGGCGGGATCGTCGACCACAACGTCGCCATCGCGCAAGCCGGCAAGAAGGTCGACCTTCAGTACCTGTTCGAGCTGAGCGCCGATGCCGCGCCGGCGTTGGTGCGCGCGGCGATCGCCTCGAGCCTAGCGCCACCCGAGCGCCAGACGGTCGCCAAGATGCTGCTGAGCCGCTATGGCACCGACGCGCCCACGGACTGGAGGGGCTGGAATGCTTCGCAGGCCGGAGCGCGGGCCATCGTGCGCGACAACCGGCAGGCGCTTGAGCAAGTGGCGGGACTGCCTGCCGCGATCCCGGTGCAGGCGGGTCCGCGGGAAATCTCCCGCGGGCCCGCACCGCACGCGGCTACTGGACGGTGACCGTGCCGTGCATGCTCGGGTGCACCGAGCAGTGGTACGTGAACGTGCCGGCCGTGTTGAAGGTGACGCCCGGGCTGGTGTTGCCGTGCGCGATGACGCCCGTATCGAAGCCGCCCGCGGTGTCCGACGTGGCGGAGTGACCGACGCTGTCCTGGTTGGTCCACGTGACCGTGCCGCCTCGCATGACGGTCACGTTGGCGGGCGAGAAGGCGAAGTTCTGAATGGTGACGGATTGCGTCATCGCCGCCGGGCCGGGGGTGGCGGCCGAAGTGGTGCCCGACCCGGTCATGCCGGTCATCTCGGGCATCGGTGCCGTGTCCGAGGTCGACGCGGCGGCGTTCGGCGTGGCGGTCGAGGTGGCGCCGGGATTGGCCGTCGCGGCGGGGCCCGGCGTGGGCGACTGAATCGGGGTGATGCTGCCTTGGGCCGTGCAGCCGACGATGCCGGCCAATGCGGCGGCGATGAGGAATGCGCGAGGCGTGATCATGGGCGATCTCCTTTCGACAAACCGGGTGCGTTGCGGTCGATGAAAATGCGTGCGAGATTATCGAGGTGGTAACGTTATGGTGTCAATAGAGATTCCGGCACGTTCGGCGCGGCGCTAGCTCGTGGCGCTGCCACTTCCCGCCACGAAGCGGCAAACGTTTTGGCCGTGCGCCATGCAGGCCGGCATGTCGACACTGGTCCCGAGCAGCCCCTCGATCAGCGCGCGATCGAAATGGCAGACCTCCGGAAACTTGGCCGCCAGGTGGTGAAACACGCAGTTGGAGGCCTCGATTGCAAACTTCCCGTCCGCCGCCGCCGCGTCGTACGCCAGCGCGTTCATGAGGGTGACCGTGGCCTCGAGGCGTTCTTCGAGCGACGCCCCTTCGAGTCCGCTCGCCTGGGCACTGGCGATGCTTCGCGCCAACTCCCGCAGCCAGGCCGACAGGCCCTCGGCGCCCCGCTCGCGCCGGATGGCCTCCAGCATCAGCTCGGAGAACCACGAGTACTGCCGCGGAAAGAGTTCCATGCCCCGCTCCGCGAGCACGTAAAGGCGGCTCGGGCGCCCGGCCGTCACGCGCAGCTCGCCTTGCTTCACGAGCCCGTCGCCCTCGAGCGCGGCCAGATGCTGGCGCACGGCCGTGCGCGTGATCTGCGTGGCCTCGGCGATCTCGTCGATCGTGCAGCCGGATTTGTTCCGATTGAGCAGCTTCAGCAACTCCTGCTGGCGCTGCCCGAACCCTTCGAGCATGTTTCCTCCACCGTCAAAGTGCGCTACTTGCTAGCATAGCAGCTTTTATCATATTTGTCTTGCAAAAGTTCTGCAAGTTTGTTAGAGTCCTCCCGTTAGCAATCGAGCGATCGCGTCCAGCGCGATCCCAAGAGGAGGTCTTTCCACCATGCCATTCAACCTCAAGCGGGCCATGTTCCTCTCCGCCCTCGCGGCCGGCATCGCGCTGTCCGTCGGCGCGCCGAACGCGCAAGCCAAGACGGCGACGATCCATGCGCCCAAGGGCTTCGTGAAGGTCAGCGATGCGCTCAAGAACCCCGCGATGGCCTTCATCCCCGGATTGGGCGTGCTGTACGTCAACCCGAGCACGCTCGCGCAGGGCGGTCCTTTCCTGGATTACGACAAGGCGGGTCACCTGCTGGGCGCGACCTACATGATTCCACTCTCGGCGCTCAGTGCCAAGAAGGACTTCGACAACCTCGGCTCGGCGATCGCCGGCATGAAGGTCGACCACACCGACATCG